>NZ_JBEZKL010000068.1:0-39864 GCF_040704695.1 Streptomyces sp. NPDC048411 | reverse complement strand
GCCAGCTACCTCGCAGGGCTCCACCTACGCGGCTCCCTCATCTGGATCCGCAGCCTCCGCCCCACCGAGTGATCTCAACCCGGAACAGGCCCTAGCGGAATAGACATTGAGCCATGGGTGGTCTGCGGGGCGGCCCCACGGGCGCATGGATCCACGTGGCCCGCCTCAACTGCTGACAGCCATCGGCCAGAGGGTGTCCGCCCCTGATCCACAGGCCAACCCGTACGACCCCGCACCGCGCGTCCGGCGCGTGGTGCGGGGCCTTTCCGTAGCCGGAGCCGAACTCAACATGCTTGCGCCGAAGGAGTGCACGACTCTCACTCCACTCCGAACTCTCACTCCACTCTGGTAGGAAAGCTTCCTAGCGGAACACGGAACGACGAACTCCCTTTGGAGGAATGGTGCCCGCTCGACATAAGCACGCCGCACGTCGCAACACTCGCCCCGTACGGCTCGCGCTGGCCGCATTCGGGGTGACCTTCACGGCGGCACCCACCACCGCCCACGCCAGTGCCCCCACGCATCCGGCCGTGCGCCAGGAGGTCTCCGCCACCCGGCAGGCGGCTGCCGCAACCGGGCTGGCCAATCCGACGAAGAAGGAGATCGCCATGCAGCTGGTCTCCAGCGCGGAGAACTCCTCACTCGACTGGAAAGCGCAGTACAAATACATCGAGGACGTCGGCGACGGCTGCGGCTACACCGCGGGCATCATCGGCTTCTGCTCCGGCACCGGCGACATGCTCGACCTCGTCGAGCTGTACACCCAGCGCAAGCCGGGCAACGTCCTCGCGAAGTATCTGCCCGCTCTGCGGGAGGTGAACGGCACCGACTCGCACGACGGCCTCGACCCGGACTTCGCCGAGGACTGGGCGACCGCGGCGTCGGACCCGGCCTTCAAGCAGGCGCAGAACGACGAACGGGACCGGGCGTACTTCAACCCGGCGGTCGATCGGGCGAAGGCCGACGGCATCGGCACGCTCGGCCAGTTCGTGTACTACGACGCCATCGTCATGCACGGCGACGGCGACGAAAGCACCAGTTTCGGCTCCATCCGCAAGCGCGCGCTCGCCAGGGCGAAGCCGCCGTCGCAGGGCGGCGACGAGGTGACCTACCTCAACGCCTTCCTGGACGCGCGGGTCTGGGCGATGCGGCAGGACGAGGCCCACTCGGACACCAGCCGGGTGGACACCGCCCAGCGGGTCTTTCTGAAGAAGGGCAATCTGAACCTGGATCCGCCGCCCGCCTGGAAGGTGTACGGCGACAGCTACCACATCGGCTGAGTCCCGCCCGGACCTGCCCGGAGTACGCCGGTGGCGCGTACGGCTCCCGCCGTGCGCGCCACAGCGCCGTACCGGACGCGCTCAGTGCGCGCCCACCGGTGCCGTCGCCGGGACGGAGGGCTCCTCCTCGTCCTCCGTCTCCGGCTTCTCGCCCAGGTGGTTGAAGGCCAGGTTGAGGACGATCGCCACGACGCACCCGGTGGATATCCCCGAGTCCAGGACGACGAGGAGGTCCTTCGGGAACGCGTGATAGAACTCCGGCGCGGCGATCGGGATCAGTCCGATGCCGACGGCGGCCGCGACGATCAGCGCGTTCTCACCCTTCTCCAGGGCGGCGGTGGCCAGCGTCTGGACGCCGCTCGCGGCGACCGAGCCGAAGAGCACGATGCCCGCACCGCCGAGCACCGGCAGCGGGACGAGCGCGATGACGGACGCGGCCACGGGGACCAGACCGAGCACGATCAGGATGACGCCACCCGCGGCGACGACGAACCGGCTGCGCACCTTGGTCATCGCGACCAGGCCGATGTTCTGCGCGAAGGCGCTGCACATGAAGCCGTTGAAGAGCGGGCTCACGGCGCTGCCGAGGGTGTCGGCGCGCAGACCGCCCTCGATGGTCCGTTCGTCCGCCGGTCGGCCGACGATCTTGCCGAGGGCCAGCATGTCGGCGGTGGACTCGGTCATGCAGACGAGCATCACGATGCACATCGAGACGATGGCGGCTATCTCGAACTGCGGTGCCCCGAAGTGGAACGGGGTCGGGTAGCCGACCAGGTCGGCGTCCTTGATCGCGCCGAAGTCGGTGATGCCGACCGGGATCGCTATCAGGGTACCGGCGACCAGACCGAGCAGGATCGCGATCTGCTGCAGGAAGCCGCGCAGCAGTTTGCGCAGGGCGAGGACGATGACCAGGGTGACGGCGGCCATGGAGATGTTGGTCGTCGACCCGTAGCCGTCGGCCGTCGCGTTGCCGCCCTGGGACCAGTTGAAGGCGACCGGCAGCAGTGAGACGCCGATCAGGGTGATGACGGTCCCGGTGACGACGGGCGGGAAGAAGCGGACCAGCTTGCAGAAGTAGGGGGCGAGCACGAAGCCGAGGAGGCTGGCCACGAGGATCGCGCCGAAGATGACGGCGATGCCGTCGTGTCCGCGGTCCTTGCCGATCGCGATCATCGGCGTCACCCCGGCGAACGAGACGCCGTTGACGAACGGCAGCCGGGCGCCGATGCGCCAGAAGCCGAGGGTCTGGAGCAGGGTGGCGATGCCCGCGGTGAAGAGGCTCGCCCCCATCAGGAAGGCGGTCTCCTTGGCGGTGAGTCCGACTGCGGGTCCCACGATCATGGGCGGGGCCACCACGCCTGCGTACATCGCGGCCACATGCTGCAGTCCGCTGGTGAACATCTTCAGTGGGGGGAGGGTCTCGTCGACCGGATGCTTGCCGCCGGCGACCTGCGGGTCGTCCGGTACGGGCTGCTGGTCGGGAACTGCGACTGCGTCGTTGCGAAACCTGGGCTGTGCTGCCACGGCGGTTCCTCCGGTCGGGTACACGTCAAGGCGACGTGGGTGTCAGGGAGGTGGTGCGTTGGTGCAGGTTGTGCAGCTGGTGCGGCAGCTTTGGTCACCGGTCCGGCGAACGCGCACTTCTGAGTGCGTGTGCGCCGGACCGGCTGCCGCGGACCCCGCTCGGGTCCACGGCGGCCGGCCGAGGGCCGTCCCCCTCCGGCCGGCTGTTCTGGGGGAGGTGCCCCGGAGCCGTCAGGCCCCGGCGGCGATCTGCGCGAGGCGGCGCGCCTCGTCGCGGGTGGCGCGGGCGATGGCGTCCTCGTCCACCGTGGTCAGGTGGTTGCCCTCGACGACCGTCTTCCCGTTGACGAGGGAGAGGGTGACGGGGGCGGCGGCGCCGAAGACGAGCGCGGTGACCGGGTCGGCGATGGAGGCGTGCGCGAGCGTGTCCAGCTTCCAGAGCACCAGGTCGGCGAGCTTGCCGACCTCCAGGGAGCCGATCTGGTCCGCGCGGCCGAGGACCTGGGCGCCGCCGTACGTTCCCAGACGCAGGGCCTGACGGGCGTTCAGTGCCTTTTCGCGGTGGGCGCCGAGGCGGTTGATGAGGAGGGCGTTGCGCAGTTCGGTGTGGAGTTCACCGGACTCGTTGGAGGCCGTGCCGTCGACACCGAGGCCGACGGGGACACCCGCGGCCAGCATGTCGGGGACCCGGGCGATGCCTGCCGCGAGGCGGGCGTTGGAGGACGGGCAGTGCGCGACGCCGGTGCCGGTGCGGGCGAACGCGGCGATGTCGGAGTCGTTCATATGGACGCAATGGGCCATCCATACGTCGTCGCCGAGCCAGCCCGTCGACTCGAAGTAGTCGGTCGGACCCATGCCGAACAGCTCGTGGCAGAACTTCTCCTCCTCCACGGTCTCCGAGCCGTGGGTGTGCATCCGGACCCCGCGGCGGCGGGCCAGCTCGGCTCCTTGACGGAGCAGTTCGGTGGAGATGGAGAAAGGCGAGCAGGGGGCGACGGCGATCTGCGTCATGGCGTCGAAGGAGCCGTCATGATGCGCGTCGATGGCCGCCTCGGTGCCGGTGAGCGCACCGTCGAGCGTCTCGACGGCAAAGTCCGGCGGCAGTCCGCCGTCCTTCTGGCTGCGGTCCATGGAACCGCGGGCGAGGGTGAAACGTACGCCCATGTCGCGGGCGGCTCCGATGATGGCGCCGGACAGGTCGCCGGAGCCCTGCGGGTAGACGTAGTGATGGTCCATGGCGGTGGTGACACCGCCGCGGGCCATCATCGCGAGCGAGCCCTGCGCTGCGGCGCGGACCATCGGCTCGTCGATACGCGCCCAGGTCGGGTAGAGGGCGACCAGCCAGTCGAAGAGGTTGTGATCGGTGGCCAGGCCCCGGGTGATCCACTGGTAGAAGTGGTGGTGGGTGTTGATCAGGCCGGGGGTGACGAGGTGCCCGGCGCCGTCGACGCGTCGTACGACGTTCTCCAGCCCCTCGGGGGCCCGGCCGGCGCCTACGTGCTCGATGCGGTTGCCCGCGACGACGACATGGCCCGAGGCGTACTCGGTGTCGTCGGCGTCGACGGTCGCGATCGAACAGTTCTCGATGACGATGCGGTCCACACGGTCAGGGGCTGCCATGGCGCTTCCTTCTTCTCTCTCCGGTGAGGTGGGCACGGCAGGACCCTAGGAGGATTTGAGTGCCACAGCCGTGCGGCTGTGGGTGCCGAGATGGTGGAAGAACAGGTTGAGCAGGACCGCTGCCAGCGTTCCCGCACTGATCCCGGAGCCCAGCACGGTCTGCGCCCAGGACGGAAATCCGGCGTAGAAGGCGGGCGCGGCGAGCGGGATGATGCCCGCGCCGAGCGCCACGGCGACCAGGGTGGCGAGTCCGGCGATCAGCAGACTGGCCGCGATCAGCCGGGTCATGCCGGCCGGGTCCAGGCCGGCGGCCTGGCCGATGATGAGCGGAGGGGTGACGACGCCCGCGTACATGGCGGCGATGTGCTGGAGCGCGGCGGGGACGAGCCGCGAGGGGGAAAGCTTTTCGTCCACCGGATGCACGGAGTTCTCCGGTGGTGCGGTGCAGGGGCCTTCTGCTGCCGGGCCCGTTGCAGGCTGTGCCATGGGGTTTCCCTCCGGGTCGGCCGGTCCCCGCCCGTCGGCGGGCGGGGACCGGCTCAGGGCCGCGTCAGAGGTTGGTCATGTCGACCGGGATCTGCGGCTCTGTGCCGTCCCGCAGCACGGTGGCCTCGATGAGTCCGTACGGGCGGTCCGCCGCAAAGTAGACAGCGCCGTCGGCGGTCTCGTTCTTGAGGCCGAAGGGCTCCAGGTCCACCAGGAAGTGGTGGTTGTTCGGCAGGGAGAAGCGGATCTCGTCGATCTCGCTGCGGCTGTTGATGACCCTCGATCCCATCTGGTAGAGGGTCTGCTGCAGCGAGAGGGAGTACGTCTCGGCGAAGGCCTGCAGGATGTGCTTCCTGGCCTGCTCGTACGACTTCTCCCAGTTGGGCATCCGGTCGTCGTCGCTGGTCCAGTTGTAACGCCAAACGGCAGCGACGTCGGTGCACAGGATGCGGTCGTACGCCTCCTTGAGCGTCGTGTACTTGTCCTTGACGTAACCCCAGAACTCCGAGTGGGTGGTGTTCATGACCGTGAGGTCCTTGAGTCCCGAGATGACCTGCCAGTTCTCGCCGTCGTAGGTGATCTGGGTGGTGCGCAGCTCCTGGCCCTTGCGGACGAAGGAGTGGTTGACCTCGTCCGAGCCTATGAACCTGGAGTTGTTGTCCGAGGTGGCGATGCGCTCCCAGGAGTACTCCTGGATACGGATGCGCGCCCGGTGGATCGGCTCCTGCGACATCACGAAGTGACGGGCGAGGTGGATGCCGAACTGCTCGGCGGACGTGATGCCGTGCTCCCTGGCGAACGCGTACACCGTGTTCTTGGTGGTGTCGGTCGGCAGGACGTTGGCGTTGGAGCCGGAGTAGTGGACGTCGTCCATGTCGCCGGAGAGGGCGACCGAGACGTTCAGGTCCTTGATGTGGTGGGTGTCGCCGTCCCGCGTGATCTTGACGACGCGGTTCTCTGCTTTGCCGTACTGGTTCTGGCCGAGAATCGTGGGCATGTCTGCTAGCTCCCTCGGTATACGGAGTAGCCGAACGGGTTGAGCAGCAGCGGTACGTGATAGTGCTCGCCCGGTACCACGGCGAAGGTGATCGCCACTTCCGGGAAGAACGCACCGCTGTCCCTTACGCGGGGGGCGTCCTGCTGCGCCTCGGCTTGCTGGTTGAAGAAGTACGCCTCGGTCTCGAAGTCGAGACGTACATGGGTGGTGCCCTCCGGCAGCGCCGGCAGGTCCTTGCATCGCCCGTCCGCGTCGGTCGCGGAGCCGCCGAGCGTCACCCACGGCGCGTCGCTGCCACTGCGGGCGGCGAGCGTGACGGCGACGGCTGCGGCGGGGCGGCCGATGCTGGTGTCCAGGACGTGCGTGGACACCGATGCGGTGGTGTCGGTGCTCAAGACCGTCACTCTCCTTCGGTTACGAGACGGGTCAGCCGGATGCGATTGATCTTGCCCAGCTCGGTGCGCACGATCTCGCGCTCCTGCTCGGGCGAGTTCCCGATCCGGGACTTCACCGCGTCGCGCATCTGCTCGCCGGTGGCACCGGTGGCGCAGATCAGGAAGACATGTCCGAACCGCTCCTGGTAGGCCAGGTTCAGTTCGAGCATCTCGGCCTTGAGCTCCTCGGTGGCGTCGGCCATCCCCCGCTGTTCGCGGGAGGAGGTCGGGTCCCCGGGGGCCGGGCGGCCGATCGGGGGGTGGCCGGCCATCGCGTCGGCCAGATCTTCACGGGTCAGCTCGGCCATGGCGGCATCGCTGGTGGCGAGAAGGGCTTCTGCGGTGGTGTAGGGGCGCCGGGAGAGGATCGCTCTTCCCCATGCCGCACTGGCACACACCTCGTGCAACGCGGTGGTGGCCTCGTCGTCCGCCAGGGTGTTGAACCGGGCGAGGCCCGGTGTGGAGCTCAGAGTCACGGGAGCCTCCGTGGCTTTTTTCGCTGTGCGTTGGTCGGGCTGCGGATAGCTAACGCCCTCCACAACACCACGTCAACACTTTGTTGAAATTCCGCGAACGTCAAAGGCCGCCGCCCGGCGATCCGGGCAACGGCCTTCCGCGTACTTCCGCGACCTTCGCTCAACTACTCACCTTTGGCAGCATTTTCCCGGTTGAGATAGTTGTAGACAGTGAAGCGGCTGACCCCCAGCGCCCCGGCCACCGTCTCCACGCCGTGCCGCACCGAGAAGGCACCCCGCGCCTCCAGGGTCCGCACGAGCGACTGTTTGGCCTTGCGGTCCAGCTCAGCGAGCGGCATGCCGTGCCGCCGCTCCAGGGCCGCCAGAATGTGGTCGAGCGAGTCCGAGAGCTGCGGCAGCCGTACAGCTATGACGTCCTCGCCCTCCCAGGCCAGCACGACGTCGTCGATCCCGGCGTCCTCGGGGCCGACCAGCTCGGCGCCCATGGCGTCGACGAGCGGCTTGACCGCGGTGACGAGGGGGTGGTCCGCCGGTTCGGTCACTTCAGATCCTCCCCGATGACGTTGACCTGGAGCGACACCCGGGTGGCACCGGACTCCAGGGCCTTGCGCAGCAGGGAGTCCACCGCGGCGAGCACCGCGTCGGCGCCGCCCTCCGCCGTATTGCCGAAGGGGCCGACATCCACGGCGTCCAGCTCGGCCGTCTGGATCACCTCGCGGGCCACCACCGCGTGGGCGGGTGCCTCGTCGAGATCGAAGGGCTCGGTGGTGAACTCCACTCTCAAGCGCACTGTGCCTCCATCATGTGCTCGCCGCGCCCAGGGGCCCGCGGCTCGGCCCCGACCCTAACGGACCACCAAGGACTTTTCGTTCGGCTCAGGCCGGATCAGGGAGCGACCCGCCACGGAGCGGCCGGTGTCGCCGTGCACGCTGCCCGCCAGGCAGCCCGGCAAGCGGAGAGCAACAGGCGGGGTGGACGGCCCGAGCGTGTCCGCCCCGCCTTCTGCGCGTCAGGACGAGCCCCGACCGGACCGAATTCCGGGCACCCCCTTGACAGCCCGACCAACCCCCGTGCAATCTTCCGTTCAGCAGAAACTAACTTCCGCAATACGGAAGGAGCGCACCCTCATGGGATACCCGGATCAGCGCTTCGATGTGAACCTTTCGATCCTCTTCACGGAACTCCCGCTCCTGGAGCGCCCCGCCGCCGCTGCCGTGGCGGGCTTCACGGCGGTCGAGCTGTGGTGGCCCTGGATCGAGACCCCCACCCCGCCGCAGAGCGAACTCGACGCCCTCAAGAAGGCACTCGACGACGCGGGCACGCAGCTGGTGGGGCTGAACTTCTACGCCGGACAGCTTCCCGGCCCCGACCGCGGCGCACTCTCCGTGCCCGGCCCGGAGTCGGACCGCTTCCGCGCCAATATCGAGGTTGCGGCCGACTTCGCCGCCTCGGTCGGCTGCAAGGCGCTCAACGCGCTGTACGGCAACCGCGTCGACGGCGTGGACCCGGCCGTGCAGGACGAGCTCGCCCTGGAGAACCTGGTCCTGGCCGCCCGCGCGGCCGGCCGGATCGGGGCGGTCCTGCTGATCGAGACCCTGAACGAGCCGGAGTCGCCGCGCTACCCGCTGGTGAGCGCACCGGCCGGAATCGAGGTCGTCGACAAGGTCAACGCCGCGACGGGGCTCAGCAATGCGAAATTCCTGCTGGACCTGTACCACCTGTCGATGAACGGCGAGGACCTCAGCCAGGTCATCGCCGCGTACGCCGACCGGACCGGCCACGTCCAGATCGCCGACAACCCGGGGCGCGGCGCGCCCGGCACCGGCTCCCTGCCGCTGGAGCAACTCCTCGACGAGCTGACGAAGGCCGGTTACGACGGCTGGGTCGGCCTGGAGTACAAGCCCGGCGACCGGCCGAGCGCCGAGTCCTTCGCCTGGCTCCCGGCCGAGGCCCGAGCAGCTCGCTGAGGGTGTCGGACTCCCCCTCGTACACACGTTTTCAGGAAGGCACCCCCTCATGAGCAACAACCTCCCCAAGGTTGCGTGGATCGGACTCGGCATCATGGGCTCCCCCATGTCCGAAAACCTGATCAAGGCCGGTTACGACGTCACCGGATACACCCTGGAGCAGGACAAGATCGACCGGCTGGCGGCGGCCGGCGGGCACGGCGCGGGTTCGATCGCCGAGGCGGTCCGGGACGCCGATGTCGTCATCACGATGGTGCCCGCGTCCCCGCACGTCGAGGCCATCGCGTACGGCCCCGAGGGCATCCTGGCGAACGCGAAGCCGGGCGCCCTGCTGATCGACATGTCCTCGATCACCCCGCAGACCTCCGTCGACCTCGCGAAGAACGCGAAGGAGAAGGACATCCGCGTCCTGGACGCCCCGGTCTCCGGTGGCGAGGCCGGGGCGATCGAAGCCGTGCTGTCGATCATGGTCGGCGGCGAGCAGGCCGACTTCGACGCCGCGCAGCCGATCCTGCAGGCCCTCGGCCGGACCATCGTGCTCTGCGGCCCGCACGGCTCCGGCCAGACGGTGAAGGCCGCCAACCAGCTGATCGTCGCGGTCAACATCCAGGCCTGCGCCGAGGCCGTCGTCTTCCTGGAGAAGTCCGGGGTCGATCTCGCCGCCGCGCTCGACGTCCTGGCCGGCGGACTGGCCGGCTCGACCGTACTGACCCGGAAGAAGGACAACTTCCTGGGCCGGGACTTCGCGCCGGGCTTCCGGATCGACCTGCACCACAAGGACATGGGCATCGTCACCGACGCCGCCCGTAGTGTCGGTGCCGCGCTGCCCGTCGGCGCCGTGGTCGCCCAGCTCGTCGCCTCGCTCCGCGCGCAGGGCGACGGCGGCCTGGACCACTCGGCCCTGCTGCGCGCGGTCGAGCGCCTCTCGGGTCAGCCCGTCCAGGCCTGACCGACCGCCCCACAGACTTCCGGATGGCGCCGGCGCTGACACCTGTCCTGTCGCGCCCAGGCGTCGGCGCCATCCGGAACACCCCACTCGCAATTTCAACAAACTGTTGACGTTCGGTTCGGAGCGTACTTACGCTCCTGGAGCCCCCAGGGCGTCGCAGTTCAGCAGCTCCCGTACGGAAGGTCGCCCCGACACCATGACGCAGCGTGTGCTTACGACCGAGTCAGGCGCCCCGGTCGCCGACAACCAGAACTCCGCCACCGCCGGCGTCGGTGGCCCGATCCTCCTCCAGGACCAGCACCTGCTGGAGAAGCTCGCGCGCTTCAACCGGGAACGCATCCCGGAGCGCGTGGTCCACGCCCGCGGTTCCGGCGCGTACGGCTACTTCGAGGTGACCGACGACGTCACCGGCTTCACCCGGGCCGACTTCCTCTCCGCCGTCGGCAAGCGCACCGAGACGTTCATCCGGTTCTCGACGGTCGCCGACTCGCTCGGCGGCGCCGACGCCGTACGCGACCCACGCGGCTTCGCGCTCAAGTTCTACACGGACGAGGGCAATTACGACCTGGTCGGCAACAACACCCCGGTCTTCTTCATCAAGGACCCGATCAAGTTCCCCGACTTCATCCACTCGCAGAAGCGCGACCCGTTCACGGGCCGTCAGGAGCCGGACAACGTCTGGGACTTCTGGGCGCACGCCCCCGAGGCGACGCACCAGGTGACCTGGCTGATGGGCGACCGGGGCATCCCTGCCTCGTACCGCCACATGAACGGCTACGGCTCGCACACCTATCAGTGGACGAACGCCGAGGGCGAGGCCTTCTTCGTCAAGTACCACTTCAAGACGAACCAGGGCGTGCGCTCCCTCTCGAGCGAGCAGGCCGCCGAGCTCGCGGGCAAGGACAGCACCTCGCACCAGACGGACCTGCTGCAGGCCATCGAGCGGGGCGTGAATCCGTCCTGGACCCTCTACGTGCAGGTCATGCCGGCCGCCGAGGCCGCCGACTACCGCTTCAACCCGTTCGACCTCACCAAGGTGTGGCCGCACAGTGACTACCCGCTGCAGCGCGTGGGCCGGCTGGTCCTGGACCGCAACCCGGACAACGTGTTCGCCGAGGTCGAGCAGGCCGCGTTCTCCCCGAACAACTTCGTGCCCGGCATCGGCCCCTCCCCGGACAAGATGCTCCAGGGCCGCCTGTTCGCCTACGCCGACGCGCACCGCTACCGGCTGGGCGTCAACCACACCCAGCTCCCGGTGAACGCCCCGCGGACCGCCGTCGTCGACAACTACGGCCGCGACGGTCTGCACGCCACCCGCAACGGCGCACGCCACGACAAGAACTACGAGCCCAACTCGTACGCCGGCCCCGCCCAGACCGGCGCGGCGCTCTCCGCCCCCCTGGCGATCCACGGCTGGACCGGCACCCACGCGGCGCCCGCCCACACCAAGGACGACGACTTCTTCCAGGCGGGCGAGCTCTACCGGCTGATGTCCGAGGACGAGAAGGGCCGCCTGGTCGCCAACATCGCCGGAGGCCTCTCCCAGGTCACCCGCGACGACGTGATCGAGAAGAACCTCGCGCACTTCCACGCCGCCGACGCCGACTACGGCAAGCGCGTCGAGGAAGCTGTCCGCGCTCTGCGCGAGGACTAGGCCCTGCCGTAGGGGTTGTCCGGCGGATCAGGGCCGGACCACCCCCATATCACCGAGACCGCGCAGGGGATGCGACGGGAGGTCATGTCCCCTGCGCTGTCCGTCCGGCCGGCCCTGAGGGGTGTCCGGCGGGACGGACGCGTCCGAGGACCGCGGCAGCGTGCGAGCCAGTGCGGTGGTGAAGGCAGCCGACGGCCGCTCTCGACCTGAGAGAGCGGACCCGGCCGCCCATCGCGCGCCGCCGCGGTCCCGGCTCAACCACCCTCTCAGCCTGCAGAACTCCGCCCGGCGGCGCGAACGAAACGGTCGCGCCGGCCTCCCGCCGTCGGGCGGTCACCACCCTGGGGCGGGGGCGCGGACGGTTCCGCGCTCCCGCCCTTCATGTACGTCAGTAGCCGGTCGGGCGCACCAGGCCCGTCTCATAGGCGAAGACCGCGGCCTGCGTCCGGTCGCGCAGCCCCAGTTTGGCCAGGATCCGGCTCACATGGGTCTTCGCGGTCTGCTCCGCCACCACCAGCAACTGGGCTATCTCCGCGTTCGACAGACCCTGCGCGATCAGGGACAGCACCTCTGTCTCGCGTTCCGTCAGATGACCGACGCGGTCCTTCAGCGGCGCCCGGGGGGCGGCGGTCATCCGGGAGAACTCGGCGATCAGCCGCTTGGTGATGTTCGGGGCGAGCAGCGCGTCACCGGACGCCACGACCCTGACCGCATGGGCCAGTTCCTCGATCGACGCATCCTTGAGGAGAAAGCCGGACGCGCCCGCGCGGAGCGCCTCGTACACGTACTCGTCGAGATCGAAGGTGGTCAGGATGAGTACCTTGATCCGGGCGCCGGGCGGTGACGTGATGCGGCGGGTCGCCTCGATGCCGCCGAGCACGGGCATCCTGACGTCCATCAGTACGACGTCCGGGGCGAGTTCGGCGACCTTGGCGACGGCGTCGAGGCCGTCCACCGCCTGACCGACGACCTCGATGCCGGGTTCGGCGTCGAGCAGCACCGTGAAGCCCTGACGAACCATCATCTGGTCGTCGGCGATGAGTACGCGAATGGTCGTCACGGGGTGTCCTCGGCAGATTCGGTGGCCAGGGCAGGGGCGCCCACCGGCAGGATAGCCGTGACCTCGTAGCCGCCGTCCGGTGTCGCCCCGGCCGCGAGTTCGCCGCCCAGCATGGCGGTGCGTTCGCGCATCCCCAGCAGCCCGTGCCCCATGGACTGTGAGGGCGCGGCCGGCCCGTCGGGCGCGGTGTTGGTGATCCGGACGGTCAGCCCGGTCGTCCCGTAGGCCGTCTCCACCCGCACCTGTGCGCCAGGGGCATGCCTCATCGCGTTGCTGAGCGCCTCCTGGACGATCCGGAAGGCCGACAACTCGACACCGGGCGGCAGCACGCGCGGCGCACCGGTGGTGGCGGTGGTGACCGTGAGCCCGGCGCCGCGCACATTGGCGACCAGTTCGCCGAGCCGGTCGAGTGTGGGCTGCGGGGTGTGCCTCACCTCTTGCGACAGGGCGTCCTCGGAGCGGAGTACGCCGAGCACATGGCGCAGTTCGGTGAGTGCCTCGACGGCATTCTGCCGGATGCCCGCGAGGTTCTCCCGCAGCTCGTCGGACGGGTTCTCGACCAGGTGCGGGGCGACCTGCGCCTGGATGGAGATCACCGACATGTGGTGGGCGACCACGTCGTGCAGCTCGCGGGCGATGCGGTTGCGCTCCTCCAGGAGGGTGCGCCGGGCCCGCTCCCCGGCGGTGAGCTCCTCCTGGACGACGAGCTGGGTGCGGGCCATCCGCAGGCCGCGCAGCGCGGCGCCGAGTACCACGGCGGCGATCAGGACCGGAGTGGAGCGGTCGATGTCGTAGTTGTGCGGCGTGGTGGTGAAGACGGTGCAGGCCAGTCCGGCGAGGAGAGTGATCACCAGCGCGCCGGCCGCGCGGCGGGGCGGGACCCGCAGCGCCAGCAGGAAGAGCACTCCGCACTGGAGCACGAGCCCGGCAACGTTCCATGGGAACAACTGGTCCCCGCTCATATCGGACTCGTTGAGCCGCACGGTGACGACCATGAGGACGGTCGACGCCCACCAGGCCGACACCGGGCGGAACATCGCGGCGACGAGCGCCGCCCCGTGGGCGATGCCCAGCAGCACCACGTACCTGGGGATGCCGCCGCCGTCGACCGGACTCATCTCGTTCACATGGAACACGGTGAGGAAGGTCGCGCAGATGACCAGCAGCATCGCGAACACCGGCCGCCAGACCGGCCATCCGGGCTGGCCCATGTCCGGCAGCGGGTCGGCGGGCGTCGTCAGATCCTCGAACAGGACGCGCGGCGCCCCCCGCAGGGCAGCCTTCCACCGCCCCTTGCCCTCCACTGATTTCCACGTCATCCGGACCACCTTAGACACGGTTCATCACCGAGGGCCTGGTGGGACGGTTCTCGCGGACGATCCGCCCCTTCCCGCGTCGCGACGGCCCCTCCTCGTACTTACGGAACGCCGCCCAGCAGACCAGCAGCGCCACGGCGAACGCCGGCAGCCACGCCAGACGGGCGAGCACCCAGCCCGAATCCCTGGGCACGGTGTGCAGTCCCGGCAGTGCCTCTCCCGCGAGCAGCCCGATGGCGGTGACCGCCATCATCGCGGTCTGGTGCCAGAGGAAGACCGTCATCGCAGAAAGGTTGACCAGCGCCACCGCCGCCCACGCCGCGGGGCGGCGCAGGACCCGCCGCAGCGGGCCGAGCAGCAGCCGGGCCGCACCGCACTGGGCGAGACCGAAGGTGACGGCCGCGAGGGTGGGCGGGTCGAGGTTGGAGATCCTGCTGCCCGGCACCCCGACCATGGACGCGGGGTAGCCGGCCCACAGAACGAGGCCGGCGGTGGCCGCGGCGCCGACCAGCAGCAGCGCCCATCCGGTGGCCCGGCTGTGCAGGCCGCCGCGGGCCCAGGTCGCGCCCAGGCAGTACGGAACCAGCCAGCCGGCCGCCACATTGATCCATCCGAGCCAGGCGGGCCCGCCCAGTCCGAACCGGATCAGGTCGACGTGGAGCACGACGGCGAGCGGCCAGAGCGGATGGAGCCTGGAGACCAGCGGGGTGACCGCGGTCAGTGCCGTGAAGACGAGCAGGAACCACAGCGGTGACAGCACCAGCTTGAGCAGCGCGTGCACGGTCTCCGTGCCCACCCCGGAGGCGAGCAGCGCGCCCGCTATCACGGTCCACACCACCAACACGGCGGCGACCGGCCGGAACAGCCGGAGCGTCCGGGCGCCGAGCCACTGCCCGTACGTGGTGCCGCGGGCGCGGGCGGAGGCGTAGCTCTTCGCGGCCATCTGTCCGCCGACGAGGAAGAAGACCGCGAGGGTCTGGAACAGCCAGGAGACCGGGATCAGTTCGGGCATGTGCTGAAGGGGGCTGGCGGCGCGCACCGTGCCGGTGTCGGCGATCAGTGCGGTGACCAGCCAGTGGCCGAGCACCACACCCAGGATGGCGAGGGCGCGCAGGGCGTCCACAGCCCGGTCGCGGTCGGGCGGGGTGGCTGCGTCGATCCGCCGGACGAGTTCACGCATGGCGGCCCTCCTCGGCAGGGGTCAGGCCGGAGACGATCCGGGCGAGGTTCTTCAGGGACAAGGAGCCGGGCTTCAGGTAGTCGCTGTGGCCGCCGTCGCCCGCCGCGCAGTGCCGGGCACCGAACCCGGGCGAGACCGGGTCGGTCCCGAACCCGAGGGTGACGAACGGAAGTCGGAGCTGTTCGTGCGGTACGTCGGCGATCCAGTCGCTGCCGCCCCGGCCCGCCCAGACGGTGGCCGGGGTGTGCAGCGCGGCGACGCTTCGCGCGCCGGTGCCGGGGCTGCCGTACAGGACGATGCCCGCGACCTCCAGTCCGGACGCGGCCTTGGCGCAGACGATGGATCCGTAGGAGTGACAGAGCAGCGTGATCCGGGCGGACGGTTTGGACTTCTTCAACTCGCCCAGGAATGCGCGTAGTTCGGGGGCTGCATGCTCGGCCAGGCCGGACGTCACCGCTTCCGGGCTCACCGTGGCAGGCGTTGCGTACCCGAGCCAGCCGATGACCGCCGATCCCTCGCCGAGCTCCCGCTGGAGCGCGACACCACCGGCCCTCAGCCGCCAGTACTTGTCGACATTGATGCCCGCGCCCGGAACCAGCACCGCGATCCGGCGCGCCGTGGACAGATCACCGAAGACCTCGACGCCGCGGCCGCCTTCGCGGCCGTCGAAGGAGAGGAAGTGGCGTGCCGGGTCGGCCAGTTCGCTCAGCGCGACCGCCCGCTTCCGGTCGCCGTGGCCGGTGGCCATCCGTTCGGCCGCCCGGATGGAACCGCGGTTGACGGCGTACCGCTCGTCCAGGGCGGCGGGGGTCGCGCGCAGCGGGGCGAGAGCGGCGGGGGCGGGCGCCGGGACGGCGGAGGGGAGGGCCGCGCCCGAGAAGGGCACGGTGACCGCGGCGATGACGAGGGCTGCGAGGAGGGTACGGGCGCCGCGCGGGCTCGTGAAGAGGCGGCGCGTGCGGGGGCGGCTCCTGGGCTGACGGGGCGCCATAAGTGGACGGTCCTTCCGTACCGGATGTCGGTCGTGCTTCCGGTACAGAAGCTAGGGAGCGGACCGTGTCGTCGGCGTCCACCCGTGGAGTGCACCTTCCGCGTAGCTCTGAAGTACTACGGGTAGGGGCGTCGGCCGTGTTCGGCCTGGCCAGGACGGGCAGGTGGGGGCGGATCACCGGGTTCCGGTGATCCGCCCCCACCTGGGAGACGTACCGAGGAGTGGTGCGTCAGCTCGCGACGAACGGGCGGATCGCCGTCGGGGCGTGGCCCGGCTCGGTGGCAATGTCCTCCCACTCGTTGACGGCGTCGATCCCGGCGCCACTCATCGAGATGTTGGTGATGCGCTCCAGGATCGCCTCGACGACCACCGGGACGCGGAATTCGGCGGCCAGCTTCTTGGCCTCCTCGAACGCGGGCAGCAGCCGGTCCGGCTCGGTGACCCGGATCGCCTTGCAGCCCAGCCCCTCGACGACCTTGACGTGGTCGACGCCGTAGACGCCCAGTTCCGGGGAGTTGATGTTCTCGAACTCCAGGTTGACCTGGAAGTTGATGTCCAGGTTGCGCTGCGCCTGGCGGATCAGCCCCAGGTAGGAGTTGTTCACCAGGACATGCACGTACGGGATGTTGTGCTGCGCACCGACCGCCAGTTCCTCCAGCATGAACTGGAAGTCGTAGTCCCCGGAGAGCGCGACGACCTGGCCCTCGGGGTCGGCGGTGGCGACACCCAGCGCGGCCGGGATGGTCCAGCCGAGCGGGCCGGCCTGGCCGCAGTTGATCCAGTGGCGCGGCCGGTAGACGTGCAGCATCTGCGCGCCGGCGATCTGGGAGAGGCCGATCGTGGTGACGTAGCGGGTCTCCGGCCCGAAGGTCCGGTTCAT
Source organism: Streptomyces sp. NPDC048411 (assembly GCF_040704695.1). NCBI lineage: Bacteria > Bacillati > Actinomycetota > Actinomycetes > Kitasatosporales > Streptomycetaceae > Streptomyces > Streptomyces sp. NPDC048411. Next base: position 23,050 of record NZ_JBEZKL010000068.1, on the reverse strand, counting down.
CTCCTCGTACACCCGCTGCGGCTTCAGCGGCACTTGGTCGAAGTGGGTGCGGCGCTGCAGCTTCGCCCTGCGCTCCTGGGTGGAGGCGGCCCAGGCGCTGCGGTCCGGCAGCTTGCCCGCGGCCTTGAGCTCCTTGGCCACCTCGACGAAGAGTTCCAGCGCGGCCCGGGCGTCCGAGGCGATACCGAGGTCCGGCGGGAAGATCTTGCCGAGCTGAGTGGGCTCGATGTCGACGTGGACGAACTTCCGGCCCTTGGTGTAGACGGCCAGGTCGCCGGTGTGGCGGTTGGCCCAGCGGTTGCCGATGCCGAGGACGAAGTCCGACTCCAGGAAGTTCGCGTTGCCGTAGCGGTGCGAGGTCTGGAGGCCGACCATCCCGGCGTTGAGCTCGTGGTCGTCGGCGAGGATGCCCCAGCCCATCAGCGTCGGGATGACCGGCGTGCCGGTCAGCTCGGCGAACTCGACGAGGAGTTCGCAGGCGCCGGCGTTGATGATGCCGCCACCGGCGACAATCACCGGGCGCTCGGCGGCGAGCAGGAAACCGATCGCCTTCTCGATCTGGGCACGGGACGCGGCCGGCTTGTAGACAGGCAGCGGCTGGTACGTCTCCGGGTCGAACTCGATCTCGGTCAGCTGGATGTCGATGGGCAGGTCGATGAGGACCGGACCCGGGCGGCCCGAGCGCATCAGATGGAAGGCCTGCTGGAAGACGCCGGGCACCTGCGCGGCCTCCAGGACGGTCGTCGCGGCCTTGGTCACCGGCTTGGCGATCGACGCGATGTCGACGGCCTGGAAGTCCTCCTTGTGGAGCTTGGCCACCGGCGCCTGGCCGGTGATGCAGAGAATCGGGACGGAGTCGGCGATCGCCGAGTAGAGCCCGGTGATCATGTCCGTGCCGGCGGGTCCCGACGTACCGATGCAGACGCCGATATTGCCGGCCCTGCTCCGGGTGTAGCCCTCGGCCATGTGGGACGCGCCCTCGACATGGCGGGCCAGGGTGTGGTCGATGCCACCGCCGGCCTTGAGCGCCGCGTAGAAGGGATTGATCGCCGCTCCCGGCACGCCGAACGCGTGGCTGACGCCTTCCAGCTTGAGGATCTCAACTGCCGCTCGGGCAGCGGTCATTCGAGGCATTTGAGTACTCCTGCTCGGGCCTGGTGGAGTCGGGCTCCGTCGCGCCACCTGAGAGCACCAATTCCGAATTACGGAAGTTAATTTCTGCTATACGGAAGCAATCTAGGCGGCGGCTCGTCGGCCGTCAAGAGAGGGCACCGGGCCGCTGCCACGCGGTGCCGGAAGAGCCGCGAATCCTCCAAGTCACTCCCCCGCGCCCCACTCCTGGTGGAGCATGGGGGCACGAGGCGCGGTCGGACGGTGACGGCCACGGAGCGCCGACGCGCCCGAAGACAGGAACCGGGGGCGGCAGCGGTGCCGGAGGGAGGCCACGGTGGAGTCCGTGCCGGTACGCTGCCCGGCCTGCCACCGCGAGCACGCGTACCTCACACCGGTCTACCCGTGCCCGTGCGGGTCGCCCACCGCCGCCCCGATGCGGCGCGGCGCCGCGCCCGAGCCGATCACGCACCGCACCTGGATCGACGACTGGGTGACCGTGCGCTGCCGCGCCTGCGGGCGCCACGACCAGTGGCCGCAGCCGGAGCTGTGCTGCCCGTGCGGGACGGTGCTGCGGATCCCGGTCAGACCCGTCACGGCGGCCGGCGCCGACCCGGCGGACGGGGTCCGGCCGACCCACATCCCGCTGCCGCGTACGGCGCCCACGCCCCGCCCGCCGTTCCGGCCGATGACGATCCGCACCGGCCGCGACGCGGTCACCGCCGCCGCGATGTATCTGCGGTGGCTGGGCTACCGCGATGTCGACATGCCGGCGAAGCGGCCCTCGTCCCGGATCGATCTGCGCGCCGCCGGACTGATCGCCCAGGTCGACTCGACCACCCGGCCGATCACCCTGCGCGACGTCGAATGTCTCTGGCTGAACGCCCTCAACGCATCGGTGACCAGTGTCTTCTTCTCGCTGGCGGGGTATGCGCAGGACGCCAGGGCGCGCGCCGACGGGCTCGGTATCCCGCTCTTCGTGATGGACCTCACCGGGACCCCGCAGCCGGTGAACGGCCCGGCGGACGAGCTGCTCTCCACGGGGGCCTGAGGGTGTCCGCGGAGTATCGCCGTCCGCCCGAAGGACGGCCCCCGCAGCGACCGGTGCGGCGCGCCGCAAGGCGCCGGAGCGTCCTGACAGCGGAGCGGCTCGGGCACGGTCCGGCCCGGCGCCGGACCGGTCCTTGGGTGCCGTGCGGCGAGGCAATCACCCGAAGACCGCCGTGCGTGGTGTGGAGCCCCGACACCTCCACCGCACCCGAGGTCATTGCCGTGATCAGGACCCGCAGCTGTCGGCAGCACTCGTGATCAAGGCAGCTGGAACATGCTGCTGCGGACACGGCGGCCGGGTCAAAGTTGCACGATGACCAGGGCGGTGTCGTCGGTGACGCCGCCGAGCGGGAGCAGGTCGGCCAACAGGGCGTCCGCGAGGGTTTCGGGGTCGGCTGTCCGGTGGCCGGCCAGGGAGCGGGCGAGCCGTGCGAGACCGGTGTCGATGTCCTCGCGGCGGCGCTCGATCAGGCCGTCGGTGTACAGCACGAGGACGGACCCCTCGGTGAAGGGCGCGGTGGCCTGGGGCCGGGGAGCGGGTTCGGGGCGGGCGCCGAGCGGGGGGTCGGTGGCCCGGTCCAGGAACTCGACGGTTCCGTCCCCGTGCCGGAGGGCCGGCGGAGGGTGGCCCGCGCTGCTGTAGGTGATGGTGTGGGTGTTCCAGTCGATGAACGTGTTGGCCACGGTGGTGTTCTCGGCGCCGTCGACCGAGCGGGCGTACAGCCCGAGGGCTTCCAGGGCACGGGCGGGGCCTTCGGTGACGCGGGAGGCGGCGCTGAGCGCGCTGCGCAGTTGCCCCATCACCTGGGCCGCAGGCAGGCCGTGGCCGACGACGTCGCCGACGGCGACCGCGATGCGGTCGCCGGGCAGTTCGACCAGGTCGTACCAGTCACCGCACACGTCCAGCGCGTCGATGGCGGGCCGGTAGCGTGCGGCCGCCGGGTGGCGCCCGACCCGGCGGAGGGCGGGCAGCATCGCCTCCTGCAGGCTCAGCGCCACCACGCGAGCGCGGATGAGTTCGGTGACCTCTTCCACGCGGTGCATCAGGAGCGTCACCCGCCCGTCCGAACCGAGAACGGGAATGTTGATCATGGTCCAGTAGCGCTCGCCCAGCACCCCGGGCCGGTCGGGATCCCCCATGTCGTAGCGCTGCAGCTCCATGGTGTCGCGCTCACCGGTTTCCGTCGCCCGCCGCAGTGACGCCTCGATGCTGCGCACCACGGCCGCGCCGGGGTCGGTCGGTCTGTGGACAAAATCGTCGCGCAGGTAGCGGCCGATGACTTGGCTGCGGGTGCGGCCCATCACGCGCAAGAACTCTTCGTTGACGTCCGCGTAGACCAGCTGCGGGGTCAGCAGCGCCACCGCACCGGGCAGGGCCTGGAACACCGCTGCGTAATCGATCTCCGGTTCCGTCACGTCTGCCCCGCCTCGACGCCGCCGCTGGTGTGTCTCTTCACGATAGGCACGGCAGGCCGAGGCAGCGGTACTCCTCTTCCCGTGGAGCTGGGCAGGTCACACGGTTGGCCCTCGGCGGCTGCCCGCGACGGCGGGGAGAGCCGAATCGGCGGCCTGGCAGGCACGTCACAGAGGAGCAGCCGGTACGCGGTCGCCCGCGGCGCCCCGCCGGCCGCCCCACGGATCGATCCGTGCGACCAGCGGCGTGCCAGATCTTCGCGCTGTCCGTCGTCCGCCGTCCACGACCGAATGTGGCTGGGTCCCCCGAAGGAGAACCCAGCCACACGGTGTCAACGCCTGCCCCACGGACCTCCGCGAGGACTCAGAGGTTGTTGGGCTCCCAGACGGGCAGCCAGACGTCGTTGGTCGCGCCCTGGGCAACGCAGTCGTACTGGATGAGGGGGCGTCCGACGCCTACTCCCCCAGCGACATTGAGGCACTTGTTGCTGGACTTGGCGACGATCTGGTAACCGATGCCCTTGGGCACGAGCCTCCACAGTTCGTTGTCGGCGTGGCCGCAGGTGTACTGGATGATCTGGGCCCCGTTGGCGTTACCGCCGCCGTTGACGTTGAGGCATTTGCCGCTGCTGACGGACCTGAACCGGTAGTAGGCGCCCCCGACCGCATTCGCTTCCCAGCGCTCGTTGGTCGTACCGGACCACGGGTACTGGATGATCGGGACGCCGTTGCCCTGGGCCGCTCCCTGTACGTTGGCAAGCTGGCCCGGAGCCGCGGCCAGTCTCAGGGTCATCTGCCTGGCGACGACGGACCGCGGGGCTGCCCCCGCGGAGTCGCTGGCGACGGCCGGGCTGAATGAGCCCGACATCAGAGCGGCACTGGTCGCGACGGCTCCCAGGCCCACAGCCCACCGCTTGCAAGTTTTCACGTTCGTCTCTCCGATCCCGCTGCTGCACACACCGACCCCTATGTCGCCATGTGCAATCAGCTCGCTACAGAAGGTAGCCAATCGGCTGCATGCGCCACAGATGACATTGGGGTCGCGTGGGAATCGACAAACGCCTCCACACGCCCCCTCAGTACCAGCGGTATCACCCTCGGCGGGCGTTTGTTGTGCTTGACGGCCCGCCAAGGAGCCCTACGCGGTCCGGCCCGTCCACGACGGAACCGGGCCGCGCGAGACCGAGCCCGATCCCCGGATCCGCCTCCGGCTCGGGCTCCACCACGAAGACCCGGCTTTCCGGATTCCGCGATCCCTGATGCCCATCGCCCGCCTCCCCTGATGCGCCGTGCGCGGCAGGCATGGCGCGTGCCGGGCCGGGCGGACACCAAGTGAAGCGGGGGACAGTGCTCGAACGGGCGCCCGCGGGCCGGCAATCCGACGCCTCCGCCCCCGCGCACAGGCCGCCGACGCCATACTGGCGGCATGCGTATCCGTCCCGCCCGCCGCACCGATCTCCCGCTGCTCCAGGAGATCGAACGCGCCGCCGGCGAACCGTTCCGCACCCTCGGTATGTCCGCCGTCTCGGACGACGACCCGCCACCCCTCGACCTGCTGGACGACTACCGCAGCGCCGGCCGCGCCTGGGTGGCCGTCGAATCCGACGACCGCCCCATCGGCTACCTGATCGCCGACGAGGTCGACGGCGCGGCCCATGTCGAGCAGGTCTCGGTCCATCCGTCCGCCGCCCGGCGCGGCGTGGGCCGCGCGCTCATCGACCACGTGGCCGGCTGGGCGGGCGACCGGCGGCTCGCCGCCCTCACCCTGACGACGTTCTCCCATGTCCCGTGGAACGCGCCGTACTACACGCGCCTCGGCTTCCGTACGCTCGCGGAGGCCGAACTCACCGACGGGCTAAGGAAGATCAGGGCGGAGGAGGCGGAACACGGCCTGGACCGCTGGCCGAGGATCTGCATGCGACGCGAACTCTGACCGGGCGTCAACCCCTCGACCCCGGAGCGGAACCGGTCGGCGACAGCGAGTGCAATCGGTCACGTTCACGCCTGGGGGCCACAATTGTTCGGGCTGTGTCAGTGGGCGGCCGTAAGATAGCGCCCATGGTCTTAATTCCACGGCACTCCCCCTCTTCCGACCCGCTGCACGCCGCGCAGCCGACGCACCAGTCCGCCATCGAGGCGAACGAGGCGATCCGTGCGCTGGTGGACGCACGAGCCGGGCAGGACTGGTCGTCCGTGGAGTCCGCGGCGTACGAGGTACTGCTCATCGAGTGGGCGGCGGCGACCCGCGGCGCTGCCAGCGACATCATCGAAGCCGCCTGACCGCGCCCCGGGCACCGCACCCCGCGTCACCGACTATCCGTAGTTCTCACGCAGTTCGATCTTCCGGACCTTCCCGCTGACCGTCATCGGGAAGGCCTCCAGGATCTGCAGCCTCCGCGGGATCTTGTAGTGCGCAAGCTGCTCGCCGTGCGCGTAGGACAGCCCGGTCCGTCCGGTCATCGCAGGTCCCCCTCGTCGTATTCGGTGCCGGTGCCCTGGGCCGTGCGCCCGCGCAGCTCGATTCGGCGGATCTTTCCGGAGACGGTCTTCGGCAGCTCGGCGAACTCCAGCCGGCGGATCCGCTTGTACGGGGCGAGGACCGCCCGCGAGTGCGCGAACAGCACCTTCGCCGTGTCCGGCCCGGGCTCCCAGCCCTCCGCCAGGACGACGTACGCCTTCGGTACGGCGAGCCGGACCGGGTCGGGCGCGGGCACGACCGCGGCCTCGGCGACCGCTTCGTGCTCCAGCAGCGCGCTCTCCAGCTCGAACGGCGAGATCTTGTAGTCGGACGCCTTGAACACATCGTCGGCGCGGCCGACATAGGTGATGTAGCCGTCCTCGTCGCGGGAGCCGATGTCGCCGGTGCGGTAGTAGCCGCCGGCCATCGCCTCGGCGGTACGGTCCGGGTCGCCGTGGTAGCCGGTCATCAGGCCGACCGGGCGGTAGGACAGGTCGAGGGAGATCTCGCCCTCGGTCGCACCGGGCTCACCGGTGACCGGGTCGAGGAGCTCGACCTTGAAGCCGGGACTGGGCCGTCCCATCGAACCGGCCTTCAGTGCCTGACCGGGGGTGTTGGCGACCTGGACGGCGGTCTCGGTCTGGCCGAAGCCGTCCCGGATCGTGACGCCCCACTCGCGCCGGACCGTTTCGATGACCTCGGGGTTCAGTGGCTCTCCGGCGGCGACGACCTCGCGCGGCGGGGTGTTCAGCTGGGAGAGGTCGGCCTGGATCAGCATCCGCCAGACGGTGGGCGGGGCGCAGAAGCTGGTGACGCCCGAGCGGTCCATTTCGGTCATCAGGCGGCCCGCGTCGAACCGGGTGTAGTTGAAGATGAAGACGGTCGCCTCGGCGCTCCACGGCGCGAAGAGGTTCGACCAGGCGTGCTTGGCCCAGCCCGGTGACGAGATGTTGAGGTGGACGTCCCCGGGCTTGAGACCGATCCAGTACATCGTCGCCAAGTGACCCACGGGGTAGGAGACATGGGTGTGCTCGACCAGTTTGGGGCTGGCGGTCGTGCCGGAGGTGAAGTACAGCATCAGTGGCTCGTCGGCGTCGGTCTCCCGGTCCGCCTCGAAGCTCTCCGGCTTGTCACCGGCGCCGGTGTAGGGCAGCCAGCCCGGTACGTCCTCGCCGACGGCGATCCGGGTGTAGTCGCCGGGCACCTCGTCGAACTTGGCGGCGTCGGCGTCCCGCACGATCACATGCCGGACCCGGCCGCGCTCCACCCGGTCGCGCAGGTCGACGGGGCCGAGGAGCGGGGTGGCGGGGATGACGACGGCGCGCAGTTTCATCGCGGCGAGGGCCGTCTCCCACAGTTCGACCTGGTTGCCGAGCATGACGAGGATCCGGTCGCCGGCGCGCACCCCTTGGGCGCGGAGCCAGTTCGCGGCCCGGTTGGAGCGGGCGGACATCGCGGCGAAGGACACCTCGGTGCGGCGGCCGTCCTCCTCCACGATGTGCAGGGCGGTGCGGTCGTTGTTCTCCGCGATGACGTCGAACCAGTCCAGCGCCCAGTTGAAATGGTCTGCCCGGGGCCAGCGGAAGCCCTCGTACGCTGTCGCGTAGTCCTCGCGATGCTGCAGCAGAAAGTCCCGGGCGGCCCGGAACGTTTCCGTTGCGCTGGTTGTCGACATGTGCCCTCCTTTTTTCGGACCGGACCGGTCCTTTAACATCATGTAAACCGTGACCCAGGTCTCACCACCCCCGAACGGGGGTACCGCAGGTGGGCAGAGAGGCGACAGCGTGCGGGAACCGGTCGATGCGGTCGAGATGCAAGCGGCCCTGCTGCGGTTGCGCCGGACGAGCGGGCTGCCCGTGGCGTTCGGCGGGCTGCTGTCGGATGCGCGTCACGCCAGGATCGCGGAGCTCAACGGGGCGCAGACCACGGCGCTGCGCGGCCTTGTCATCACTGCGGGCAGCGGACTCGGCGGCAAGGCGATCGCCCTGTCCCGGCCGTGCGCGGTGACCGACTACCCGTCGTCGCGGCACATCAGCCACGAGTACGACACCGCGGTCGCCGCGGAGGGGCTGCGCTCGGTGGTCGCGGTGCCCGTCGTCGTACGCCGGAAGGTACGAGGCGTGCTGTACGGGGCGCTGCGCGAGCCCCTCACCCTCGGGGACCGTACGTTCGACGCGGCCGTCGCGGCGGCCCGCGACGTGGAACAGGCGCTCGCCGTGCGCGACGAGGTGCAGCAGCTCCTGGCCTTCAGCCGGGACCAGGTGACGGACCCGCGGGCGGCGCCGGGTGCTTGGGAGGACGTCCGCGAGGCGCACCGCGAGCTGCGCGCGCTGGTCCCGAGGGTGACCGACCCGGCGCTTCGCGAGGAACTCCTCTCGGTGTGCGGGCGACTGGCCTCGGCGTCCGGGACAACGGTGCCGGGCGCCCACGGGGTGCAGCTGGCGCCGCGCGAGATCGATGTCCTCGCCTGTGTGGCCGCGGGCGCGACGAACGCGGTGACGGCCGACCGGCTGGGGCTGCGGCCGGAGACGGTGAAGGGGTATCTGCGCGCGGCGATGCGGAAGTTGGGGGCGCACACCCGGCTGGAAGCGGTCGTGGCGGCGCGCCGGGCGGGGCTGCTGCCGTAGGTGCGCGCCGGGCATCCGCCCCGGTCGCGCGCCTGACGTCCGCCGGGGTCTGTGCCGTACGGTCGGGGCCAGGGGGTGACGGACATGGTGTCCACGCATCAATATCTTGCCTTCGCGGCGATGTCCCTGCTGGTGATCGTGATCCCGGGGCCGAGCGTCCTCTTCGTGATCGGCCGGGCGCTGGCCCACGGCCGCCGCACCGCGCTGACGACGGTGCTGGGCAATGTCGCCGGTTCGTACGTCCTGGTGGTGGCGGTCGCGCTGGGCATCGGCTCGCTGGTCGAACGCTCGATGATGGTCTTCATGGCGGTGAAGCTGGCGGGTGCGGCGTATCTGGTCCTCCTGGGGGTGCAGGCGTTCCGCCACCGCAAGGAGCTGAAGCTGGGGGTTGTCGAGGCGACGCCGGGGCGGCCCGCGCGCGGTGATCTGCGGACGGTGGCGGACGGCGTGGTCGTCGGCGTCACCAACCCCAAGGGCATCGTCTTCTTCGCCGCGGTACTCCCCCAGTTCGTGGACCCCTCGACCGGCCATCTCCCGGTGCAGATGCTGCTGTTGGGGCTGGTACCGATCGCGATCGGGCTGGTGACGGACACGCTCTGGGGGCTCGGCGCGTCGGCGGCCCGGAGCTGGTTCGCCCGGTCGGACAGGCGGCTGTCGATGATCGGCGGGGCGGGTGGCTTCGCGATGATCGGTCTGGGCGTGACGGTGGCCGCGACGGGCCGCGCCGACTGACGGCCTCCCCGCGACAGGGAGTGGATCAGCGAGCGGCGTCGTGAGGCTTCGACGGCAGGGCGGAGGACGGAGTCGACGCGGAGTGCCGGTGACCGACGACAACGCCGGAGGGGGCCCCTCCCTGCTCGAGCGAAGCCGAGAGCTTGGGGGAGGAGTCGCAGGGCGTCGGGAGCCCACTCCCTGTCGCGGGGGAGGCCGCAAGCCCCGATCCCGGTCAGTCCCCGAAGTCGACGAAGGGGGCGAACCGGATGTCGTGCGCGGCCGGGTCCGCGGGTCCCATCGTGGCGAGCATCCGCAGTCCCTCCTCGGTGACGGCTTCGCGCTCCGCGGGGCTCAGCCTCCCCAGCGCCTGCACGGTGACGGTCCCGTCGCCGCCGGTCTTCTGTCCGGGCGCGCCGAACCGCCAGATCGCCGCGAGGAAGCCGTCGACGAGCACGGCTCCGTACGCCTGATTGCCGTTCCCATTGCGTCCTTTGAACCGTGGCGGGATGACGCGCGTACGGTCCGCGTGGCCGAGCAGGACGTTGTCGAACTCGGGCAGGAAGCGTGGCGGTGCGGGGGTGTCCGGGTCGGGACGCGGGGCGTCCGGCAGGTCAAAGAGTTCCACGCCGTGCTCGTCGCGGAAGGTGATCAGCCGCGGCCGCAGCCGCTCGAAGACCTCCCGCAGCCGGGTCAGTCCGGCCCACATCTGCATGTCCTTCACGGAAGCGGGGCCGAAGGCGCCGAGGTAGCGCAGCACGGTTGCGTCGGGCGTGGGTGTCGGCTCCGCCGGCCGGCCGAGCCAGTGCTCGACGGTGGTCAGCGCGACCTGTCCGCTCTGTCCCCAGAGCCCGCGCGGGGTGACCTGGACCAGGGGCAGGGTGCAGCGGACCGCCACGGTCAGGGCCTGCGGGTCGGCGTCCGGCCACTGCGCGCGCAGTGCCTCGCGGAGTTCCCTCAGGGTGCGCGGGCGCTCCTCGACGAGCTCTCTGCCGATCGCCGCGAGCCGGTCCAGGTCCACCCCGCCGAGCCCCTGCCGGAATATCTTCAGCTCCCGGCTGCGGGCCGGCTGGACCAGCGGACGCAGAGTCAGCGCGTCGTCGGCGGTGTGGGTGTGGATGGTGGAGCGAAGGGTGACCATGCGGACCAGCTCGCGGGATGCCATCAGCGCGGAGAGCTCGCCCGGGTCGAAGCCTTCGAGCCGGGCGAAGAGCTGGTAGTACGGCGGCTTGGTGTTCTGTGCCTGGAGCCCGACGAGATGCCCGACGGCTTCCTTCGCGGACATCGGGGTCCGGCGCAGCAGCAGTTGGCGCTCCAGGGTGGCCCGGCCCAGTGCGCGGGGCGTGAGCCGCGGGGGCTGGGCGGATGCGGCTCGTGCGGCGGGCTTCGTCTTCGCGGTCATGAACGGCACGGTACGCGGATATGCGGACAACTCCCGTCCGCAATCGCATCGTCTCGTTCCTTCCCGCAGTCGCCGCACCGCAGCGCGGCAGGAGCCCGGATTGCGCGCGGGGCGCCCGCATCATGGTCGGGTGATCAGCGTCCTGTTCGCCATCCTGACCGCACTCAGCAACGGCGCCGCGTCCGTACTGCAACGCCGTGCCGCCCTCGCTTTACCCGACACGAAGGCAATGCACCTGTCGCTGATCGGCCATCTGATGCGCCAGAAGGTGTGGCTGGCCGGAATCGGGCTGGTGATCGTCGCCGCCGTCTGCCAGGCCGTAGCGCTGGCCACCGGGCCGATCGCGGTGGTCCAGCCGATCTTCGTCATCGAACTCCCGGCGGCGCTGCTGCTGGCCGGGTTCGTGATTCGGGTCCGGGTACCGGGCGGAGTCTGGTACGGCGTGGCTGCCGTGACCGTCGGGCTGGCCCTCGGCATGACCTCCGCCGCTCCGGGCGGCGGCAGCACGTCGGTGCGGGGCGCGGTCTGGGTCCCGGCGCTGATCCTGACGGGGATCTTCGAGGCCGCGCTGATCACCGCCGCGATGAAGACCCGCGGGAACCCCCGGGCGGCGCTGCTCGGGCTCGCCGCCGCGTGTGGTTACTCGCTCACCGCCGCCCTGATGAAGGACGCCATGGGGCGTCTCGGTGACGAGGGGGTGACCGCGCTCATGACGTCCTGGCAGCTGTACGCCACCGCCGCCGCCGGGGTGGGCGCGCTGTTCCTCCTTCAGAACGCGCTCCAGGCGGGCACTCTGGTCGCCGTCCAGCCGATGCTGACCCTGGGCGACGCGCTGATCAGCGTCCTGTACGGGGTGACGCTGTTCGGCGAGGAACTGCGCACGGGCTGGTGGCTGCTGCCGGAGCTGGTCGCGATCGCTCTCATCGCGCTGGGCTGTATCGAACTGTCCCGTTCGCCGCTGGCGTCCGGGAGCGCCGTACCACCGCGGCGCAGCACCCGCGTGACGTGACGGCCCGTACCGGGCCCCGGGGTCGGGTGTCCGGGTTCCCGTGCGCCGGCGAGGTCGGCATGGGGGTGGCCGGCGAACAGCACGACGGCGATCGGGCCGAAGAGGTGGCAGACGGTGCACGCGTTGGCGGTGCGACCCTGCTCCGTACTCACCTGTTCGGCGGAGAGCCCGCTGAGTCCGGCACGACGGGGAGAGTGCGAGTTCCGGATGGTCCCGGACGACGCCCGTCCGGCCTCGCCCGCCCATGGGTGTATATGCGGTCGATCAGCCCATGAAGGTGACATGAACAGCGGGGTGCCATGACGGCAACCCGCCTACGTTCGCCGGCCCCTGCGACGCTCGACCGAGGCGCGGAACCGGCCCGGGGGTAGGAATCCCGCGGGCCGGTTTTTGCCGAGTCTCTTCAGGCGGTCTGCCCGGATCCCGAGCCGGTCAAGGCCGCCGCCTTGATCCCCTTGGTGATCTCGTCCATCACCGAGAGCGCGGGCGCCTTGGGGCCGGCGTCGAAGCCGGACCGTACGACCACCAGCATGTCCGCGGAGTGCGGGGAGGCAAAGGCCAGCGACTGGACGTAGCCGTCGTCGCCCTCCTTCGTGACCACCTTCCAGCGCACCAGATAGCCCTTGCGGCCCGCGACGGTGACCGCCTCGGACTTGAGCTGCTCGTGCGAGGTGATGGCGCCGTAGGCCTTGCCGCCGTACGACGACGTGGCATTGACGGAGATGTCCGCCTTCGCCGCCGCCTCCGGCGTCTTCGCCGTGATCTTCAGCGCCTGGGCCGGGGCGACGAACGCCCCTCCGCGCTCGCACTTCTGCGAGGCGTCGGCCGGGCATGTGTACGACCCTGTGCTCACCGAGGCACCGATCAGGGCCGACTGGCCGGTCCATCCGTCGGGCACCGGCAGGCTGATACCAGTGCTGGCGTCCGTGGCATACCCCTTCTCGGACGGTGGTTGCCGCTGGTCGGGCGCTGGACTCCGGCCACCGGGACCGCCGGGACCGCCCTGGCCGTTCTGTCCCCCGGGGGGACTGGGCGCCGGCGACTCGACACCGCGGGAGGTGTTCTCGGAACGGTGGGATCCATCAGTCAGCAGGACGGCGCCGCCCGCGATCGCGGCCAGCACCACCACACCAGCGGTGACGCCGACGCCGATCCGGATCCGACGGCGTCGGACGGCCGCGGGCGGCATCCGGAGCTGATCCGTCCACTGACTCCCGTCCCACCAGCGTTCCTGGACAGGGCCTGTTCCTGTATACCCGGGGTCCGTATGCCAGCCGGGAGGGCTCATCTCGGTCACGACGCCACCGTAGAGGCGCTCCGTGAAAATCGCATGAAACGGTGCGAGCAACCCGCTCAGGGCCGTCGGCAGTGCGCGGATCGCCGAATGGGGGCGTAATGGGCTAGGACGTCTCTTTTCGGAACAGGCTGCGATCAACGGCCTCCTCGCGACAGGGAGTGGATCAGCGAGCGACGTCATGCGACTTCGATGGCAAGGCGGAGGACGGAGTCGACGCGGAGCGTCGGTGACTGACGACAACGCCGCAAGTCGCAGGGCGTCGGGAGCCCACTCCCTGTCGCGGTGGAGGCCGCAAGAGTACGGGCAGGACCCGGCGAGCCGGGCACGCTCCGAAGAGAGGCCCCAGGAGCCCGGACCACGACGGGACCGGGCCGTGCGATGGGAGAGCCATGCCGTACATCACCGTTGGCGAGGAGAACTCCGCCGGCATCCATCTGTACTACGAGGATCACGGAATGGGGCAGCCCGTCGTCCTGATCCACGGGTACCCACTGAGCGGCGCATCCTGGGAGAAGCAGCTCCCGGTCCTGCTGGGCGCCGGGTACCGGGTGATCACGTACGACCGGCGCGGCTTCGGCCGCTCCTCGCAGCCCACCACGGGGTACGACTACGACACGCTCGCCACGGATCTCAACGCCGTCATGGAGAAGCTCGACCTGCAGAACACCATCCTGGTCGGGTTCTCCATGGGCACCGGCGAGGTCGTCCGTTACCTGGGCAATTACGGATCCGCGCGGGTCGACCGGGCGGCACTGGTCGCCCCGATCCCGCCGTTCCTCCTGAAGACCGGGGACAACCCCGAGGGGGTCGACCAGAGCGTCTTCGACGGCATCATGAGTGCCATCGCCTCGGACCGTCCCGCGTATCTGACGACCTTCCTCCATGACTTCAACAACGTCGACAAGCTCGGTGGCACCCGGATCAGTGACCAGGCGCTGCAACTCCAGTGGACGGTGGCCGCCGGTGCGTCGGCCCACGCCACGCTGGCCTGCGTGCCGGCCTGGCTGACGGACTTCCGCGACGACCTGCCCAGGATCGACGTGGAGACGCTGATCGTCCAGGGCGACGAGGACCGCATCCTGCCCATCGACTCCTGCGGGCGGCGGCTGCCCGGCCTGATCAAGAACAGCCGTCTCGTCGAGATCCCGGGCGGCCCGCACAACATCGGCTGGACCCACGCCGAGGAACTCAACGCGATTCTCATGGGGTTCCTGAACCGGACAGCCTCCTGAGCGCCGCGCGCCGCCGGGGCGTCCGGCCATGACCCGGGAGGTAATCGACGCTTCTTCCGCCGTCGGACATCGTGTTCCTCACGAGCCGCACAGGAGCCCGGCCGCAGGTCCGGGACCGTGACCGAGAGGGCAGCCCGATGACCGCATACGAGGACGCCGTTCAGCGCTACTTGACCGCCTGGAACGCGGCCACCCCCGAGGATCTGGTGAAGGCCGTCGCCGCCGCCTTCACCGAGGGCGCCACCTACACCGACCCGCTGGCCTGCGTGCGGGGCCACGACGAGCTGGTGGCCGTGATCAGCGGTGCCCATCAGCAGTTCCCCGGCTTCGAGTTCAAGCTGACCGGCGCCCCCGAAGGACACCACGACATCGTCCGCTTCAGCTGGGACCTGGTCTCCGCCTCCGACGGCTCGGCGCCCGTCGCCGGGTCCGACGTCGTCACCCTCGACGAGGACGGGCGCATCACCTCGGTCAGCGGCTTCCTGGACCGGGTCCCCGGAGCGTGACCGGTGCGGATTTCCGGTGCGCCCGGTAGTCGGGCAGTTCGATATTCGTGACCTTCCTCCCCTCTTCCAGCATCCAGTTGAGGACGAACGTGCGGCTGAGCATCCAGTTGCGCAGGCGCAGCGCGAACACGGAACCGGGGGCGAGGAAGGGGCCGGTCCGGTCACCGCTCTTCTGGCAGCCCTGCGCGTAGGCACGCAGCAGGCTCTCGTAGCGGGCGAAGGCGACGGCGTGGTCGCCGCGCCGGGCGGCCAGCTCCCCCGCCAGCACGTACGCGGCGACGATCGCGGTCCCGGTGCCCATGCCGCCGATGGTGGCCCCGCAGGCGGCGTCACCGAGGAGGGCTACGCGACCCCGGGACCAGGTGTCCACGTCGGCGCGGCTGATGGAGTCGAAGTACAGGTCGTCGGCGTCGTCCAGGGTGGCGAGCAGCCGGGGCACGTCCCAGCCGATTCCGGCGAACGCCTCGGTGATGAGGGCCTTCTGCGCCTGCTGGTCGTGCCGGTCGTGGTCCAGGCGGTCAGCGGCGAAGACGAAGAAGGCGCGGGCGGTGTCCCGGTTGCGGTTGTCGGTGCCGACGGAGGCGAGGCGGCCCGGGGTGTTGCAGCCGATGGAGCCCTCACCGAAGCCGAAGCCGGCGTAGTTGGGCAGGCTCCAGGTGGCTGCGTAGTGGCCGAGATGGCGCACGTACGCGTCCTCGGGGCCGAAGGCGAGGCGCCTGACGTTGGAGTGCAGCCCGTCGGCACCGATGACGAGGTCGAAGGTGCGGGTCGCGCCGCCGCGGAAGGTGACGCGCACTCCGTCCTCGTCCTCGTACAGCGCGGCGATCGACTCCCCGAAGAGGTACCGGGCGCGGGGCAGGCTGTGCTCGTACAGGACGCGGGCGAGGTCGCCGCGCAGGACCTCGATGTCTCCGCCCGCGAAGTCCGCGGGCAATTCGAGCCGGAGCCTGCCGGTCTCGTCGACGAAGCGCATGGGGCTGCCGCCGGTCCGCAGCCGCCGGAGCTCGTCCAGGATGCCCATGCGCTCCAGGACGGTCAGATGGGTCCCGCCGCGGAAGTCGACGGCCTGTCCGCCCTCACGGAGGGCCGGGGCGATCTCGACGACCGTGACGTCGAAACCGTACTCACCGAGCCAATGGGCGAGTGCGGGGCCCGCGATGCTCGCGCCGGAGATCAGAACCTTCTGGGACATGGCAGGTGCTCCTGTGTCGGGGGGGTCGTCGATCCACATGAATTGCGTCCCACAGACGCTATTTCTTGTTGTGTACGATAGACACAGTTTCTGTTCCCGGCAAGGAGGTAGCGGTGACGGACGACCCGACAGACCTGATGCGCCTGCTCTGGGGACCCGGACCACAGCCCCGGCGCGGCCCCAAACCGGCACTCACCCTCGACGGCATCGCCCGCACCGGCACCGAGATCGCGGACGCGGAAGGCCTCGGAGCCGTGTCCATGCAGCGGGTCGCGGAGCAGCTCGGCAAGACGAAGATGTCGCTCTACCGATACCTGCCCGGCAAGGCGGAACTGATCGCCGTCATGGTGGAAACGGCGCTGGATGACGCACCGGAGGGCGGGGAGGGTGACTGGCGGACGCGCCTGACGGCCTGGTCGCACAGCATGGTCGGGGCACTCCGCCGTCACCCCTGGCTCCTGGAGGCGACGGTCGGCCCGCGTCTGATGGGCCCGAGGGAACTCGGCTGGATGGAGCGGGCCCTCTCCGCACTGGACGGCACCGGGCTCACCGGGGCGGAGCGCATGGACGCGGTGGTACTGCTCACCAGCCATGTTCGGGGCATCACGCTCCACAGCCGCGCGGCCGCCCCCTCCAGCGCACCGGAGGCCCAGCTCCTGGCTGCGCTCGGCACGGTGCTGCGGGACCACGGCGCGGACTACCCTCACCTGGCCGCGGCGACGGCCTCCTCGGTCCGCTCCGGGACCCAGGGACAGGACCAGGCCCTGGAATTCGGCCTTGACCGCATCCTGGACGGCCTGGAGGTCCTGATCGCCGAGCGCGCCCGGAGCTGATCCACGCGAGGGCCCGCAGCGACACGGCTGCCGCAGGGCCGTGACGGGCGGATGTCGTCCATACGGTCTTCGACCACCGCGACCTCGAGCCCTGCACCGGCCGGCACGTCGCGTTCCGTACCGTCCTCAGCCGCATCAGGACCAGTGACTTCAAGGTCAGCGAACCCGCGGTCCGGCCGTCATCCGAGTGCGAGCCCGGGGATCTTCGGAGCGTTTTCTGGAATTAACCTCTGATGCCTTGTCACAGCCGGGTCTACGCGCATAGCTTGTGGCCCCTCATCACACTTTGAGGGGCAATTCATCGTGCACATATCCCGACCCCGTTCCATCCTGCTGGCCGGCGCGGTCGCCGTGACCCTCTCAGCGACCGCGCTCCCCGCCGCCTTCGCGGCCCCGTCCTCGACCGCCGTGATCTCCGAGGTCTACGGCGGCGGGGGCAACTCCGGTGCGACGCTCACCCGCGACTTCATCGAACTGGCCAATGCCGGTTCGGCGGCCTACGACCTCTCGGGCTTCAGCGTCCAGTACCTGCCCGGCACACCGTCCGCAGGTTCGCTCTGGCAGGTCTCCGCGCTGACCGGGTCCGTCGCCCCCGGCGGCCGCTACCTGGTCGCCCAGGCCGCGGGCACCGGCGGCACCGTCGCCCTGCCCACCCCGGACGCGACCGGCACCGTGGCAATGTCCGCGACCAGCGGCACCGTCGCCCTCGTCTCCGGAACCACCCCGCTGACCTGCAAGACCGCAGCCGACTGCGCCGCCGACACCCGCATCGTGGACCTCGTCGGCTACGGCTCCGCGGTCGTACGGGAGGGCAGTGGCCCGGCTGCGGGCGCCTCCGCCACCGCCTCCGTGGCGCGCGGTACGTCGCTCGCCGACACCGACAACAACGCCGCCGACCTGACCGCGGGCGCCCCGACACCGGTCAACGCGGCCGGCGAGACGTCCGGCGGAGCGGGACCCGGCGACCCCGGGAACCCGACCGAGCCCGGCACCGTGCGGGTGCACGACATCCAGGGCACCACCCGCGTCTCGCCGCTGAACGGCCAGTCGGTGACGGGGGTCCCCGGCGTTGTCACCGGCGTGCGGACCACCGGTTCGCGCGGCTTCTGGATCCAGGACACCACGCCGGACGCGGACGCCCGTACCAGCGAGGGCGTCTTCGTCTTCACCGGCTCCACCGCACCCACCGTCGCGGTCGGCGATTCCGTGCTGGTCAGCGGCAAGGTGGACGAGTACTACCCGTCGGCCACCACGCAGTCGATCACCGAGATCACCGCTCCCAGGGTCACGGTCCTGTCCTCGGGCAACGCGCTGCCCGCGCCGGTCGTGCTCGATGCGACGTCCGTGCCCGACGCCTACGTCCCGTCGGCAGGCGGCGGTTCGGTCGACAAGCTGACCCTCGACCCGGCGACGTACGCCCTCGACCTGTACGAGTCGCTCGAAGGCACCCGCGTACAGGTCGCCGACACCCGGGTCACGGGTGCGACGACCGCGTACAACGAGGTCTGGGTGACGGTCAAGCCGAACGAGAACCCGACGGGGCGCGGCGGCACGCTCTACTCCTCGTACACCGACCAGAACACGGGTCGCATCAAGGTGATGTCGCTGGACACCACCCGCCCCTTCCCCGTCGCGAACGTGGGCGATGAGCTGTCCGGCACCACCACTGGTGTCATGGACTACGCGTCCTTCGGCGGCTACAACCTCCAGGCGACCGAGCTGGGCACGCTCACCGATCATCACCTGCGGCGCGAGGTCACCCGGAAGCAGAGGGACAAGGAGCTCGCGGTCGCCACGTACAACGTGGAGAACCTGGACGCGCTCGACGAGCAGGCCAAGTTCGACACGCTCGCCGCGGGCGTCGCGGTCAACCTCTCCTCCCCCGACATCGTGTCGCTGGAGGAGATCCAGGACGACAACGGTGCGGTGAACGACGGCACGGTCGGCTCCGAGGCGACGCTCAAGCGGTTCACCGACGCGATCGTCGCGGCGGGCGGTCCGCAGTACGCGTGGCGCTACATCGCCCCCGTGGACGGCAAGGACGGCGGCGAGCCCGGCGGCAACATCCGTAACGTCTTCCTCTACAACCCCGAGCGCGTCGACTTCGTGGACCGCGCGGGCGGCGGTGCGACCACCGCCGTGACCGCCGTCAAGACAAAGAAGGGCGTCGCTCTCTCGGCATCGCCGGGCCGCATCACCCCGACCAACGACGCGTGGGTGGACAGCCGCAAGCCCCTGGTCGGCGAGTTCCGCTTCCACGGCAAGACGGTGTTCGTCATCGGCAACCACTTCGCCTCCAAGGGCGGCGACCAGCCCCTGCACGGTCGCTACCAGGAGCCGAAGCGCAGCTCGGAGACGAAGCGCGTCAAGCAGGCGGCGGAGGTCAACACCTTCGTCAAGTCGCTGCTGGCGGCGGACAAGTCGGCGCAGGTCATCACCCTCGGGGACCTCAACGACTTCGCGTTCTCGCCGACGATGGACGCGCTGACCGACGGCAAGGTACTCAAGCCGCTGATCACCACGCTGCCTACGAGCGAGCAGTACAGCTATGTGTACGAGGGCAACTCGCAGACGCTGGACCACATCCTGACCAGCCCTGGCGTGATCCGCTTCGACTACGACGTGGTGCACATCAACGCGGAGTTCGCCGACCAGGCGAGCGACCACGACCCGCAGATCGTGCGCGTGGACGTGAACGCACAGCACTGATCCGGTGCAGCCGGAGGGGGGCCGCCCGGCCGACGGGCGGCCCCCTCTGTTCGACCGGTCGTATCGCTGGGGACGAGTGCGGCGTTGTGGCTGCCGAAGCCGAGCGAGGTCTTGACGGCGGCCTCGAAAGCGCCGTTGCCGGCCTCCTCACGCCGCCGCGCTGTCGCCTCCAGCAGGTCCCGTCCCAGTGCACGACACCCCAGCCGCAGATGGCCGCGGGTGGGGCGCGTCCCAGCACGGTGACCTCTTGCCCGGCATCGCGCAACTTGGCCAAGATCGCGAAATGCAATCCCGCAGGCCCCGCACCGACGCACACGATCCTCACGGCTAGCGCACCCATCACGACTACGGAACGGATGAGACGCCTGCCGCTCCAGACGTGTCCGGATGCCCGAGTAGCTCGGGCATCCGGATGCGGCACTCACAAACTGCCGCGTGTTGATCGCGAACCTACCGCGCTGGAGCCTCAGCGACCACGGCCACCACCGCCATGGTCACCACCACCGTGGCCACCGCCGAAGCCATGGTCACCACCGAAGCCATGGTCGAAACCGAAGCCATGGTCACCGCCGAAGCCATGGTCGAAACCGAAGCCATGGTCGAAACGGAAGCCATGGTCGAAACCGAAGCCATGGTCGAAGTCGTGACAGCTGAATCCCCAGTCCCAGCCGTCACCGAACTCGCAACCGTGCCAACCCGAGCCGCCGTACTGAGACGGGACGGAGGCGACGGCGGACGACGGGGGAGAAGCGGCCGCGCTGACAGCGCCGGCTCCGGCCGCGATAGCGAGGATGGGCGCCGCGCATACCGCGGCGGCTATTCGCCGCATCCTGGTCGTATTCGCGCGCATGATATGTCCCCCCTTCTGGGGGGTCGAGAAAGAGATCTCGGGCTTCCACTGGGGACGCCCATCCGCACCAGATCCCTCGCGCGGGTCTGGTGCGCGGTGATCCACCCATCGGAATGTGCTGGCAGCGATTCTCCGACGGGCTTCAGGATCTTACTATTGAGTACAAGAGGGATCATACGATACGAAACGCCTCGTATCGCCAAGATAGGGTCCTTCGCAGGGCAAAGTCAAAGGGCGCACCAGTGGCTCACAAAGGAGGCACACGGTGGTTACTCCCAGGCAGCAGAACGGCCGTCAGGACCCTTTGGCTCCTGAGTACGCCGCCCAGCGCAACCGCATCGTGCCTCGCTACGGGCGGAGGCGTCGGCAGTCTCACGAAGCCGTGCTCCGAGCCACGAAAGCCTTGCTCGGCGAGGTCGGATATCAGCGACTTTCCTTCGAAGGCGTCGCACGGCGAGCCGGCGTCAGCAAGGCGACGATCTATCGGTGGTGGCCGAACAAGGCCGCGCTGGTGATCGAGGCCCTCAGCGGGGACGTCCCACTTCCTCCCATCCATGAGACCGGCGACCTGGAAGCCGACCTGCGAACCGCCGTCCGGCTGACCATCGAGCTCGTCTCCGCCATGCCCACGTGCCTGATCCTCCCGGCGCTGCTCGCCGATGTGATCGAGGATCCCACCGGTACCGGAGCCTTCGCCGAGCTCATCGAACCCCGTCGCGCGTCGGTCGTGGAAATGCTGGAGCGAGCCCGACTCGAAGGCCGGTTGCAGCCCGACACCGATACCTCACTGATGGTCGACATCTACTCCGGAACCGTCGTCTACCTGGCCGCGGTAAGCCGCGAACCGCCGGGCGAGGCGGTGGTGGACCAGATCGTCAGCCTCCTCCTGCACGGCCACCTCCCAGCCCAGACCCCTCCGACGACAACGACGGGCTGAGCACGCGAGTGCGGCGGCGAATCGCCCGCCCCGTCTCCGAGCGGTGCGGCTGCCGTCCGAACGCCGCCAGATCCACGACACCGACGACAGCGCCGCAGGCGTGCGTGCCAGCCCCCGCCGCCCGGCCCTTCCGGTGGACGACGGTGCGGCGCGGACGCCCCCAGGGCGCGTTTCGAAAGTCCCGCCTGCCCTACGGGCGGACGACGCTACTTTCGAAACACGCCCTAGGATTGCCCTGGTGAGCGACAAGCCGGTTCCCGACAAGACCTCCTCCCGCACCACCGGGTCCCAGACCCTGGCCCGCGGCCTGACCGCGCTCGGGCTGGTCGCCGGGACGCCGCACGGACTCGCGGTGCAGGACGTGGCGGACCGCTTGGGCGTGCATCGCACCATTGCGTACCGCATCCTGACCACCCTGGCGGAGTTCCAGCTGGTGTTCCGGGGCGCGGACGGCCGCTACCGGGCGGGGTCCGGCGCGGCCGCGCTGGCGCGTGGCTATGCGGCCGGGGTCCGGGAGGCGTCGCTGCCGGTGCTGCGACGGACCGCAGACGAACTGAGGGCCACGGTCGCGCTGATCGCTGCGGAGGGCGACGACGCGGTGGCGGTGGCGGTGGCGGAGCCGCAGTCGGTGGACTACCACCTCTCCTACCGGGTCGGCAGCCGCAACCCGATCGGAGTCGGCGCGGCCGGTCTGGCGCTGGCCTCGTTCCGGCCGCCGTCGCCGGACGATTCGGCCGAGCTCGCCGAGGTGCGCGAGCGCGGGTACGCCATGACGTTCGGGCGGGTGGAGCCGGGCGCCTTCGGGGTGGCCGTGCCGCTGCGATCGGCCGATCCGGCGATGCAATTGTGCGTCAACCTGATCACCACCCGGGAAGAGGTGGCGCGCGCCTCGGTCATGGGAATGCTGGCCGCCGCCGAGGAGCTCTCCCGTAGCGTCTGACCTGCCGCAGTGGGAGCAGGCCGCCGTCTTCAACGAGTTGATGCTCGGCTTCCTCGGGGAGCACAAGTGATCAACGCCGCGGCACCGGACGGCTCGCGGCGCGCGGAGGCCGCCCGGCTGCTCTTCGACTCCTGCCGCAGCGGAGCGCCCGTCGCCCCGCTCACCGCGCTGGAAGCGGGTCTGACGATGCGTACGACCTCCAGCTTCGCCAAGTCCGCGCCCCGACCGAGGCCAGGCACCGGATCGCGGGCCACCAGGGGGATCACCGTCCGCCCGATGCAGCGTCAGCTCGGTGTCGACGAGCCCGACTACGGACATCTGCTGGACAGCCGCTTCCGCGCCGAGCACACCCCCCGGGCGCTGGACGACGCCGGCGCCGAGGTACGGGAGGTCAGTCACGGCGACGGCCTGGGCAGCTCCTCGTTCAACTACGGCTTCTCCAGCGCCGACGAGATGAAGCTGATCGCCGCGGCGGCCGACGAGGCGGTACGGGCGAGGATCGCGGTCCTGCGGGGTATGTCGGCGGCCAGGAAGACGTGATCATCGACGTCGCGCTGCAGCTCGTCGCGGAGCGGGAGCGCGGTACGGTACACATCTGACGCCCAGTCATGCCGTCCGGCGACCGGTCGCGCCGCCGGGCTGCCAGGGCGTGTTTCGAAAGTAGCGTCGTCCGCCCATAGGGCGGGCCAGGCGGGACTTTCGAAAAACCCCCCAGCTGGCTCCCTGGCCCACAAGGCCCGGGTGTCCGGGAGTTCGACACATAGCAAGAGCACA
>NZ_JBEZKL010000067.1:0-40118 GCF_040704695.1 Streptomyces sp. NPDC048411 | reverse complement strand
ACTGCAGGGGGGACCCTGTGGGAGAGTAGGACGCCGCCGAACAATTATTCCGGGAAAGCCCCGCACCTTTGGTGCGGGGCTTTTCTGCGTTCACGGGGCGTTACTCAATCCGGCGGCGACCATACGTACGGGGTCGTTGTGGTCACTGCGTGAAAACCGAGCCGGCGCAGGATCGGTGCGCTGTCGTCGGATGCGTCCACTTGGAGATAACTGACTCCGCGGGCTGCCGCGATTTCGGCGCGGGCGGCGACCAGCGCACGATAGATGCCGCGTCCTCGCCAGGCGGAGAGTGTGGAGCCGCCCCAGAGACCGGCGAATTCGGTGCCTGGCCTGAAGACCAGCCAGGCCGCGGAGATGAGCTCGCCGTTGGCTTCGGCGACCAGGACGGCGATGTCGTCCGGGGCAGCGGCCACCCGGCCCGCCAGGTCGTCGCCGATCATGCTCAAGTCCTGGCCCCAGATCGTCGATTCCATCGCCGCGATGCGATGCATGTCCGCGGCATCGGTGACCTGGCGGAGCACAACACCGTCCGGGAGCACGGGGGGTGACGCCATGTCCTTGGTGTGGCCGATGAGTATGGTCTCCTCGGCCTCCGGGGCGAAGCCGGCGGCGCGCAGGCGTTCGGTGAGGTCGACGGGGCGGTCGTGGCCCCGTATCTTCCACTCCACCGACTCTCCGCGCGCGGCGAAGTAGTCACGCTGACGGGCGATCAGCGCATCGAGTTCGGCGCCCTGCACGCCCACGTCCCGCGGGGCGCTGATGAAGCCGCGGAATTAGCCGATGGTCCGGATCAGGGGGCCGTCCTGTTCGTAGATGACCCCTGCCGGGGGGTGGGGCGGCACGCCGCGCATCTGTTCGTCGTAGGCCGCGAGCAGGCCTTTCGTGTCTGTCACGGGAGTAGACAGTAGGAGGTGGCACACCGTACGGGTATGCGAATTCGATTGCTTGAGGGCGGAGTGCCGGACAGGATCGGGGTATGGACTATGTGATTCGCCCTGTACGCGCCGAGGAATGGGCGCTGGTCAAGGACATCAGGCTTGCCGCTCTGCAGGATCCCGCGGCTCCGGTGGCGTTTCTGGAGACGTACGAGCAGGGCGTGGTTCAGCCCGACGAGTTCTGGCAGGGGCGCGCGGCCGGTGCAGCGGAGTCCGGTGGCGACGAGGTACGCCAGTTCATCGCCGAGGCAGCCGACGGGAGTTGGGCCGGAACGATCAGTGTGCTCATCGAGCGACCGGGCGAGGACCCGCGGTTCGGTGAGCCCGCCAAGGTTCACCAGGCGCATGTGGTCGGGGTCTATGTGCGGCCCGAGGCACGGGGCAGCGGGCTGGCCGACCAGCTGTTCCGGGTCGGGGTCGACTGGGCGTGGTCACTGGGCGAGCCGCGGATCGAGCGGGTGCGTCTCTATGTGCACGAGAACAACCCGAGGGCCAGTGCGTTCTACCGCCGGTTCGGTTTCGTACCGACCGGGGAGACCGTCGTCGAGCCGGACGATCCGACAGCGCTGGACCTGGAGTACGAGATCGTCCGTCCCGTCTGATGGCTTGCAGCACCCGGCTCGGCCAGCTGTCGTGCCGGCCGGCTGGGCTCATCCGGCAGCCACGACACCCGTCACGTCACTCCTAGTGCCACTCCCTGCCCTAGAGCGGGGACGACCAGCGGGCCCGGGCTTGTTCCTTCGAGCGGAGCAGGACGAGCGTCGGCAGGCCCTGGTCCTGGCCGGTCGACAGCAGTTCAGGAACTTGGGGGAGCGGTGCCACAGCCGCGACGTCGTCGAGGACCAAGGCCATTGGTGGGTCGAGCCGACCGTCCTTTGACCGTGCGGCCATGCGGCGGCCGTGCTCGACCACGTGTGAGGCGAGGGCGGTGAGCAAGGGCATCGCACCGGGTGCGGAGCGAGGATCCTCGATGGGTTCACCGACCACATAGAGCGTGCCCCCTTCGCCCGCAAAAGATTCCAGCACCAGCGAATCTGCCCGGTTCGGTGTGCAGGCCTCGCGGATGTGGACCGAGGAGAGTGCGGCGAACGCCCGTACCGTCAGCTCCTGGGCCATGTCCCGGCGTTCGGGGTGACCGGTGAGCGCGGACTCCAGCAGGCCGTCGAGTCCGGAGGCCGCCTTGGGGTGGGTACGGAGCAGGCGTACGGGTTCATGGGCGTTGCCGCCGAGAGCCCAGCGGTGGACCTGGCGGAACGGGCGACCGTCTATGGCGGCGGCGTGCAGCCAGCACTGGAGCAGGGTCTCCGCGGTCTCGGCCGTCATCGCGTCGATACGGGCCTGCGGCCGGACCGGGGCGAGGAGTGCGGCGGCGCGGGCGGCTGCCGTATCGGGCTGTTCGCATCCGGCAGTGGGGGACCAGTGGAGGCGGGCCGGGGTGTCGCAGAGGTGGCCGGGGTCGTAGACGAGCACCGGGCCGAGTTTGGCGCGGGCGTCCTTCGTCTCCGCCCAGACGGTGGGGTCCGAGGTGATGACGAGGGCGGGTCCGTCCGCTTCCCGGATGGCCTGGACGACCGTGGGGCGGCGGGTGGCGGCCGGGCCGTAGACGACGAGAGGTGTGCGGGGGGAGGGGACGGCCGGGGCGAGGAGAGGGGGCGCGAGGTCCTCCATGGATTCGGCCGGCGCCGGGGTGGGCGTGGGCGTGGGCGTGGGCGTGGGGATGGCTGCGGGAGCGGGAGCGGGGAGCGGTGCGGGGGCGGAGACGCCCGCCTCGGTGGACTCCTCGTACCTCGGGTGCGCCGCGTGTCTCGCGTAACGCTCCTCAGAGCGCTCCTCGCGACGCTCTTCCCGCCGACGTGCTCGTACCGCGCGCCAGCGTGCCACCACGCCCATCACGAACACTGTCAGCACCATGAGCACCATGAGTTCGCCTATGAACAGGCCCCAGAACAGCCCGTACCCGGAGAGCTCGTCCGCCGGTGTGCCGGGCCAGGCCGCCGGGATGTCGTGCGGGGACGCCGCCAGCCGGCGCATGGCGAGCGGCGTCTCGGTGAAGGTGACGCCCTCCGGCCACGCGCCGTGCGCGAACAGCCCCGACAGACCGGTGGCCGTCCAGGCCAGGAGGGCCAGCCCGAGCAGGAAGCCCAGCAGGCCGACCA
Source organism: Streptomyces sp. NPDC048411 (assembly GCF_040704695.1). Lineage (NCBI taxonomy): Bacteria > Bacillati > Actinomycetota > Actinomycetes > Kitasatosporales > Streptomycetaceae > Streptomyces > Streptomyces sp. NPDC048411. The sequence goes on along the minus strand of NZ_JBEZKL010000067.1, from coordinate 37,027 downwards.
GCAGACCGTCCGGGATGCCGCCGGTGCTCGGACCGGTCTGCTGCTCTGTACGCCCCGCCATGTCATGCCACCGTTGACTCGGACGACTCGTTCAGCCGTTGTTGGTGCTCGATGTGTGCCGCGCGCTGTTCGGTCTCCAGCTCCGCAGCCCGGACGTCCTCCGGCAGCAGATCGGCCGCGGACGACTCGGTCATCGCACGGTCGGTGAAGACCAGTGGTCGTTCCGCCTCGGTGATCAGGTGTTTGACGACCTGTACGTTCCCGTTGACGTCCCATACCGCGATGCCGGGGGTGAGAGTCGGGATGATCTCGACCGCCCAGCGGGGCAGGCCGAGGACGCGCCCGGTCGCTCTGGCCTCGTCGGCCTTCTGCGCGTAGATCGTCCGGGTCGACGCCATCTTGAGGATCGCCGCCGCCTCGCGTGCCGCGGCCCCGTCCACCACATCGCTGAGGTGGTGGACGACGGCGACGAACGACAGGCCCAGCCGCCGGCCGAACTTCAGCAACCGCTGGAAGAGCTGGGCGACGAACGGTGAATTGATGATGTGCCAGGCCTCTTCGACCAGGAAGATGCGCTTCTTCCGGTCGGGCCTGATCCAGGTGTGTTCCAGCCAGACGCCGACGATCGCCATCAGGATCGGCATCGCGATCGAGTTCCGGTCGATGTGCGAGAGGTCGAAGACGATCAGGGGCGCGTCCAGGTCGATGCCGGCGGAGGTCGGGCCGTCGAACATGCCACGCAGGTCACCGTCGACGAGCCGGTCCAGGACGAGGGCGACGTCGAGGCCCCAGGCGCGCACGTCGTCTATGTCGACGTTCATCGCCTCGGCGGAATCGGGTTCCGGGTGGCGCAGTTGCTCGACGATGTCGGTCAGTACGGGTTGCCGGTCGTTGATCGTCTGGTTGACGTAGGCGTGCGCGACCTTCAGTGCGAAGCCGGACCGTTCGTCGAGGCCGTGGCCCATCGCGACTTCGATGATCGTACGGAGCAGGGCGAGCTGGCCCGTCGTGGTGATCGACGGGTCCAGCGGGTTGAGCCGGATGCCGCCGTTCAGGGCTGCGGTCGGGTCGAGACGGATGGGGGTGAGGCCGAGTTCCTGGGCGATGAGGTTCCACTCGCCGACGCCGTCCTCGCCCTGGGCGTCGAGGACGACGACCTGGCGGTCGCGGAAGCGGAGCTGGCGGAGCACGTACGTCTTCTCCAGCGCGGACTTGCCGTTGCCCGACTCGCCGAGCACCAGCCAGTGCGGGGCAGGGAGCTGCTGCCCGTACAGCTGGAAGGGGTCGTAGATGTACCCCTTGCCGGAGTACACCTCGCGGCCGATGATCACGCCGGAGTCGCCGAGACCGGGGGCAGCGGTGGGCAGGTACACCGCCTGGGCCTGGCCGGTGGAGGTACGCACGGGCAGTCTGGTCGTCTCCACCTTCCCGAAGAGGAAGGAGGTGAAGGCATCCGACAACGCGGACAGCGGATCTCGCATGGCGTGACTGCCCTCTCGGTTAGCGACGGATGCCGGTGGCGAACGGCAGGGTGTTCACAAAGGCGCGGTGGTGCTCGCGGTCGCACCACTCCAGCTTCAGATACGACTTGCCCGCTGAGGCCCGGATGGTCCGCTTGTCACGGGCGAGGGACTCGGGTGATCGCGACGACACGGTGATGTACCCCACGAGATTCACTCCGGCCGCACCGCTCGCGAGATCTTCACCCCGCTGGTCGAGCCTGCCGTGGGCGGCGATGTCGCGCGGGTCGACGGTCCGGTTCATCTTGGCCTGGCGGCTCGCCTCGGCCTCGTCGTTCGTCTTCTCCGTGAGCATCCGCTCGATGGCGATCTCGGTCGGTTCGAGGTCCATGCAGACCGCGACCGTACGGATGACGTCCGGGGTGTGGACGAGGAGCGGGGCGAGGAAGTTGACGCCGACGGGCGTCATCGGCCATTCCTTCACCCACGCCGTGGCGTGGCACCAGGGCGCACGGGTCGTCGACTCGCGGGTCTTGGCCTGCAGGTACGTCGGCTCGACCGCGTCCAGTTCGGCGGGCCAGGCGTTGCGCTTCGTCATCGCCTGGATGTGGTCGATGGGGTGGTCGGGGTCGTACATCGAGTGCACGAGGGAGGCGAGCCGGCTCTGGCCGAGCGGCTGGCGCACCCGGATGTCGGCCTCGGCGAGGCGGGCGCAGATGTCGGTCAATTCGCGCGCCATGACGACGGCGAGCCCCGCGTCCCGGTCGAGCTTGCGGCCTGCCTGGGGGCGGGCGGCGCGGGCCATGGCGTTTGCCTCGGCGGCGAGTTCGCGGTTGAAGTGCATGCACGCGACGAGGTAGGCGCGGTGCTGTTCGCTGGAGGTGGAGACCATCGACTGGAGCTGGTCGTACGACTCCTGCAGCCAGCCCGGGGCCGCCTTGTCGCCGCGTTGGGCGACATCCTTCGCGTGCGCGTCGGGGTCAGCGGGCAGGGTGCGGGCCAGCATCTGAATACGGGTCACGAAGCCGTCCCCGTTGGCCACATGCTTCAGCAGGGTGCCGAACCGGTCGACCAGCGCCTCCTGGTCCTCGCTGTCGCGGAGTCCGACGCCGGGACCCTCGATCTCGATCGCCGCGGTGACGGTGCGGCGGTCGGCGTGCAGCAGTACGGCGATCTCGTCCGGGCCGAAGGGGGCGGCGAGCCAGTTGATGCGGCCGATGCCCGGGGGCGGCCCGATCTCGACCTCGCGGCCGTCGCCCCGCACGCCCGCTTCCATGGCGGCGGAACGGTAGGTGGCGCCGCGGCGCACGGACCGCTTGAAGCTGCGGTTGATTTCGAACCATTTGTAGAAGGTGCGGTGCTTGTACGGGACGTACACGATCGCCAGCGCCAGCAGCGGGAAGCCCGTGAGCAGCACGATCCGCAGGGACAGGACGGGGACGATCAGCCCGCTCATCATGCCGAGGAACGCGCCGACGATGATCAGCGCGATCTCGCCGGTCTCGCGGTTCTTGCCGACGATCGCGTTCGGCCGGGCCCGGCCGATGAGATACGTACGGCGGGGCGCGACCGGATGGGACTGGGTCGTCAACGCCCTCCACCTCCTGTGCTGTTGTTACCTGAATTGCCTGTACCGCCGCCCCGGTTGACGCGGCTGCCGTGCGGGGTGCCGGAAGTGGGCCCCGATCCGCTGCGGGGCGGAGGTGCGGCGGAGGGGACAGATCCGCCGCCGACCCCGCTCCCGCCGGTGTTGCGGGAGCTGTGCGCGGCCACGCCGCCGCTGACCGGGTTGGCGGGCCTGCCCGCGCCGTTGCCGCCCTGTCCGCCGTTGTCGCCGCCGCTCCGGCTGCTGTGGGTCTTGATGCCCTGGGAGACGAGGGCGGCAGGGGAGCTGATCAGGGCTGCGGCCTGGGCGCCGTCGGTGGCCTGCTTGCGGTTGGTACGGGCACCCTGGATCTCGTCGCCGAAGCCGGGGACGAAGCGGTAGATCATCGCCGAGGCGAAGATTGCCAGGAGGATGATGGCGAGCCCGGAGACGACGGCGGAGAACGCGTTCGGTCCCCCGTCGGAGGAGAGTGCGCCGGCCAGCCCGAGCACGATGACGATGACCGGCTTCACCATGATCACCGCGATCATGATGCCCGCCCAGCGACGGACATGGCCCCACATGTTCTTGTCGACGAGCCCCGAGTAGACGACGACGCCGAGAAGCGCGCCGACGTAGAGCAGGGCGGCCCGGATCACGAGCTCCAGCCAGAGCACGCCCGCGGCGAGGATCGACACGAGCGAGACGACGATCAGCATGATCGGGCCGCCGCCGATGTCGGAGCCCTTGCTCAGCGCCTCGGCGAACGAACCGAAGAAGACATCGGTCTGCCCGCCGGAGGACGACGCGATGACGTCGGTGACCCCGTCGGTCGCCGACACGACCGTGTAGAGGATGAGCGGCGTGAACGCGGACGCGAGGACGGTCAGCCAGAGGAACCCGACAGCTTCGGAGATCGCGGTGGCCACCGGAACGCCACGGATGGCGCGCTTGGCGACGGCGAGCAGCCAGAGGACGAGGGTGAGCACGGTGGAGGCGGCGAAGATGACCGCGTACTGCTGGAGGAACTTGGGGTTGGTGAAGTCGACGTCCGCAGTGCCTTTGACTGCCTCGCTGAGCTTGCCGACGATCCAGGCCGCGGCGTCGGCGCAGCCGCGGGCGAGGGAGGAGAGGGGGTCGAGGGCGTTGGTGGCGGAGTCGGGGGAGGTGGTTTTGGGGGAGCCTGCATCGCCGTTTTCGCAGTAGTCCTTGGCCGGGCCGACGATGAGGCTGCAGTTGTCCTTGGTCGGCGAGGCCGACGGCGTGGGCGAGGGGGAAGGCGCTGCGGCAACACGGGTTGCCAGGATCACCATCGTTGCCTGGACGCTCGCCAGGACCGCGCCGATCTTGACTAGGTGGCGTGAACTAGCGGGCATAGGTGAACCCTCCGTACTCCTCGACAGCCTTGGCGATCTCGTCGGCGTTAGAGGCCGTACGGTCGGTGTTGACCGGTGCCGGTCCCTCCTTCTGGGAGAAGCTGTCGACCTTCCAGTCGTTGGCCTCCCACTGGAGTTTCAGCGTCATGGTGAACCAGTCGTTGCTGACCGGGTTGGTCGAGCTGACACCGGCTGTGCCGAATACCCCTGTGCACCACACCTCGACGGTGGTGGAGGTAGCCGAGGACTGGGTCACTTTGGTTCCGACAGGAGCGGTCCGTGAAACGTAGGTCATGCCTGCGGCGGCGTTGCCGTTCTCGTCGAGGCCGACCTTGTCGAGGAAGTTCTTGTTGTACGCCTCATTGAACTTGGCTTCGAGTTCGTTGACTTTGCTCGCGACGAAGACCTGCCGCACGATCGCGGCACGCTGGACGGGCTTGAGGATGTCGGCGGAGACGAGCGCCACCGAGTAGTTCGCCGCCGCGCTCTGCGCACCCTGCTCGTCGTGCGCGAACCCCGAGGGAATCGAGCCGTTCTTCCCCGTCACCGGCTTCGTGCCCGTCGCCGCGGTGGGCGCCGAGCCCGCCTTGTCGCCGCCGTTCCCGCCGGATGAGGCGCCCTTGTTGCCGCCACCGCCCACGTTCGCGAACGCGATAGCCGCGACGAGCAGGACGACCACGCCGACCACCATGATCAGGGACCGTGAACTGCGGGCCGGCCGACGGGATCCGCCGTAGCCGTCGCCGCCCTCGCCGTCGGGAAATCGTGTACGGGTCTGGCGCGTTCCGCCGATGGTGCTGTATCCATCGTCCGTACGGCCTGAGCCCGAGTCGCTGCCGTAGCCGTGGTCGTTACCGGCACTCATGCTGCGTAGGCCCCCTCGACCGTGTGCGATTCCGCGTAGTACGACGGTAGCCGTGCTGGTTCCCGCGCGGGCGCGGTGTGATGACTCGACATCAGAGAGACGCAACCTCTGCCGGTGGGCACGACGGACGGATGGGGTGGAAGTGGATCGGGGCGGCGGCAGCCTTCCCCGCGCAGGCTGACGGACGGTTAGATGGCCATCCCGTAGACGATGGTGAACAGGGTTCCCAGCGATCCAATGATGAACACACCAGTCAGACCGGCAACGATCAGACCCTTGCCCTGTTCCGCGCTGAACGTGTCGCGCAACGCTGTCGCGCCGATACGCTGCTTGGCTGCTCCCCAGATGGCGATGCCGAAACAGAGCAGGATGGCAACGGCCATGACGACCTCGATCATCACCTTGGCTTCGTTGCCCAGGGCTCCGAACGGCCCCCACTTGGGAGCGATGCCGTTGATGATGGTGCTGATACCGCCCTTATCAGCCTCAGCTGCCAGGACCATGTAAGTCACCGCCCCTGTTGGGTAGTTCACTGCCCCTTGCCACATGGCACGGGTCACCCTCTATCTTCGCTGATGAATGCGCCCCGATACGACGCCTTGGCGCCCTCTCTTTCATGGGATCTCGCACGTTTGACCGGCCCGACCGCCCTGACCTGCGGATCGAATCGGTGTGTGACCACATGCATATGATTACTCTGTGTATCACGTGGGGTGACGCTGAGCAATCATGGTCATTTCGCCGCCCTGGCCGAGACTCGCCCCGGCCCCTCCTCGCACCCATCAGGGCAGGCAGGGCGATGGGCAGTCAGAGGACGGAGCGGCGAGGGCCCGGCGGGCGGGGCGGTGTCGTCCAGGTCTTCGGCGGCCGGAAGTCGCACCAGGAGCCGTCAAAGGGAAAGGTTCCGGCCTCGGCGAGCCGAGCGACTCTGGTGCCCTCGGCGCGGATGGCTGCCGCTTCATCGGCCGACCAGTAGACGGGGTGGCCGGTTTTCTCGGCGAAGGACTCCTCGTCCTTCCACTGCCAGGACCGGTCCGGCGCGACGTTGATGTCGAGCTCGTGGTCGGCGATGTCGATGTCGTCGCCGTGGTGGACGCGGCGCTCCAGATTCACGTACCAACCGCGGAACTTTCCCCTGCGGCCGAAGAGCCAGAGTACGGAGTGTGGGGCGTCGGTGGGCTGATAGAAGAGGGCGCTGCCCATCGGCCACCGGTCGGGGACCACCGGATATCCCGTGGTGGGTCGGTCGTCCGGAGCGATGTCGCGCAGGTGTGCGCCTCCAGGGAGCTTTGTGCGCCACATGGGCGCGCCTGTCTCCATCCACACCAGCTGGCCCTCGTCCGTGCGGTTGACGAGGCGTACGGGCACCGAGGCGCTCAAGTGCCCACCGATGAAGAAGTTCCAGTGCAGAATCCGGCCCGGTATGTCGTCCGTGGTGTTGATCACGTGGGCGAGTCGGTTCATGAATCACTCCTTGCGGTCGGAGTCAGTGGTGGAGATATGCCCGGTTTCGCCTGGTCGGGAACCCATTCATGTGCGGGCGTCGTCGCTGGGGCATCGCGCGCACCATGCCCTGTCTCGCCGGATGTCGTGACCTGCACCGTCGCTACGAGCGCAGGACGGAGCGTGTCCTCGCTTTCGAGGGCGGCAGGCGAGGAGGATCGCTGATTGTCGTCGCCGCACCCTGTCGCCGCCAGTACGGTCACGGCGCACACCAGGGCGAGCGCTCCGGGCTTGGCTGATCTTCCATGGAGCTGAGAAAAGTTCATGACTGGAATCTGCCGCTCCCGGCACGCTCGCCATATTGGGACGAACACCCCACTTGCCAGGGGGATTTCCCTACCCGTGATCCTCGGCCGGCCTGAACGGCCCCGTTGGTACTGCTGAAGGAGGGCAGGCTCGGGCCCTCGCCTACCATCGCCTCCATGACCTCCGCGCTGATCCTCATCGACCTGATGCCACGCATCATCGCCCTGCCCCTTGCTCCGCACTCCGGCGAAGAGGTACTGACGCGCTGCCGTCGGTTGGCTGAGGCATTCAGGGCGAGCGATCGCCCGGTGGTGCTGGTTCGAGTGGAGAGGCTGAACACAACTGAGCAGCCGCCAGGCAGCGGCTTCGCTGACGGTCTGGTCCAGCCCAGCGATGTTGTGGTCGTCAAGCGCACCGTCGGGGCATTCCACGGCACCGACCTGCACGACCAGTTGAGCAATCTGGGCGTGGACACGCTGGTGCTCGCTGGGCTGGTTACCACGATGGGGGTCGAGTCCACTGCGCGGGCCGCGAGCGACCACGGTTATGAGTTGGAGTTCGTCGCCGACGCGATGTCCGGTTTCGCTGCCGACGAGCACGACTTCACCGTGGAAAAGATCTTTCCCCGGTTCGGTGACGTGCGTAACACGGCGGCCTACACCTGAATCAGTGGTCGTAGGCGATCAGTGACCGGGTGACCGGTGCGCCGGTCTTGTTGTTGTTCCAGATGCCGGCGGCCAGCGCGAGGATGCGCTGGGCGACCCGGATCGCGACGCCCTCGAAGGTCCGTCCGCCGTGTTGTTCCAGGTCGAGGTACCGGTTCGAGTCCATTCCCGTGGTGCGACGCTACGTCGTCAGGGAAAGAACGCCAGATCCCGCAGCACGCAGGCCCGGTGGGTGGGTGATCAGCGCATGGCAACAAGTCGGCGCTGGTAACGCCTACCGGGGCGCTCGCCGATGCGCACGTCCCCCACTGCAGTGAACCCGTTGCGTCCGAGCACGGCCATGGACGCCGGATTGTCGAGGGTGGTGACGGCGGTGAGCGCGGAGAGCCGGTATGCCGTGGCAGCCAGGCGGCACACTTCCTCGACGGCGGCCGTTGCCATGCCCCGTCCCGCGGCGCGCTCGCCGATCCGGTAGCCGAGTTCAGCGGCCCCTTCCTCGACGTCCACGAGATTGACGCGGCCGACCAGCTCTCCCCGGTCGTCCATGACGACATGGAACTGACACGCACCGGCGTCCTGTTCGGCGAGCAGTGCACGATGACGGGCGGCGAACTCAACGAAGTACAGGTCGCCGCGATCCGGTATGGACCGTGCGAAGTACTCGCGGTTCTCCCGCTCGAAAGCCAGCAAGGCGTGTGCATGGTCGGCCCGGAGTCGCTCCAACGTCATCATGCTCGCCAGCGTACGTACTGGCGATCGCGCCCACCCCGCAGTTCGGGTGTGGAAGACAAAGGTCGAGCTGACAGGGCACCGCAGTGGCCAGGTTGGGTACCAGCACGGAACGGGCAGGGCCCCGGACCGTCATGCCCGGGCAGCCGGGCCGTCTTCACCACCGAACTCCGCGAAGTGGTCGAACTCGCCGGCCAGGACGCCTTTGGTGAAGGCGTCCCATTTCGTCCTCGTGGTCGTGACGATGTTGGCCGGGTCGCTTGTTTCACGGAGGTGGACGAGTTCGCCCTCGCCGAAGGCGATCTCGATCCAGGGACCGGGGCCTTCTTCGCCCTCGGGAGCGGCGCGGACCCAGGTGAGGCCGGCCGGTGCGCGCTGGTCAGCCATGGTTGGTGCCGTCCTTGACGCTTCGGAGGAGGGCGGCCCAGGCGGTGGGGGTGGTGCGGAGTATGGCTCCGGTGGGGTCGCTGCTCTCCATGACGTTGACGGTGCGGTCGCGGGCGGCGACGTGTACGCAGGAGTTCCCCTGGGCGCAGTAGGAGGACTTCTGCCAGGCGAGATCGGCCATCTTGGGTTCCTTCACAGGCTGCGGGCGATGTTGTGGATGAAGTCTCGGGACTTGTCGCGGTCGAGTGCAGTGCTTTCCATGCGGCCGAGGAGTACGCGGTACTTCTCCAGTTGAGCCTCGGCGTCGAGGAAGACGGGCCCGTGCGACTGGTCGAGATTTACGGTGTCGAGCTCTGGCACCGGCCCAAGGAAGTAATAGATCGACTGTCCGGACCCGGCGTAGGTTCCTGCGGAGAACGGGATCACCTGGAGGGTGATGTGCTCGCGCTCACTCATGTCGAGCAGGTGCCGGATCTGATGGCGGGTCACCTCTGGGCCGCCGAACTGCATCCGCAGCGCGGCCTCATGGACAACTGCTTGGTGCGGTGTTGGCGATTCCCGGAACAGGACCGTCTGCCGCTTGATGCGGAATGAGATGCGGTGCTCGATATCGGGCGGCGACAGCTCAGGTACGTCCTGGCGGAAGACTTCGCGTGCGTATTCCGCGGTCTGCAAAAGACCGGGGATGTGGACGGTAACGGCTGTACGGAGTCGATGCGCATGGTGCTCGATCTCGGCCAGATCGAGCAGTGGGGCAGGCAGGATCTCCCTGTACTCCTCCCACCAGCCGCGCGTACGGTCGCCGGTCATGTCGCTCAGAGCCGCGACGAGGTCCTTGTCCGAGCAGTCGTAGTGGCAGGCCAGGGTGCGAACCCGTTCCGGGCTCACGCCGACGCGGCCCGCTTCCATATTGCTGATCTGGTTCTGCTTCACGCCCAGTAGCTGACCGGCCTGCGTAGCGGTGAGTCCTGCGCGCTCGCGGAGTTTACGCAGCTCCCCACCGAGGCGGAGTTGACGACCCGTCGGGCTGGTTCTCATGGGCGTGTTCGCCTCCTTGGGCGGCTGGTCACCCACAAGGATGACAGTTCATGGATTCCTTGAGAATCGGTTAACACGTTAGCTGTTGGTCGCTACGTTAGTGCTCAGGCCTCCGCCCGGAAGTACCCCGCTCGACGGAGCGGCCTCGTCACCGGGCAATCAGAAACACGCGATCCAACGTCCCTCCGTGATCGGAGACTTCCATGGTCCTGGCCACCGTAACGCCGCCCTGGGCTTACACCCTCCAACTCCCGCAAGATCCCCGGGCCCCGGGCATCGCCCGCGCCACCCTTCGCTCCGTACTCCGCGTGCACGGCATGGGTGATCTCATCGACACCGCCGAGCTGTTGGCGAGCGAGCTCGTCACCAACGCGTACCGGTACTCCTCGGGGCCGTGCTCACTCCGGCTGCGCGACGCCGGGCGGCACCGGATCCGGCTCAGTGTCTGGGACACCAACCCGGACATCCCGCCACCGTTCCAGGGCGGCGCAAAGGCTCCGGCGTCGCTCGCCGAGTGCGGGCGCGGGCTGCATCTCGTCACTCTGTGGGCGGACAGCTGGGGCGCGTATCCGCTGTATGGCGGGCTGCCGGGGCAGGGCGGGAAGCTGCTCTGGGTGGAGTGCGCAGCGAAGGCGGGGGAAGAGAGGGAGTACGGGCAGCGGGGCCTCATCCGGTGAAGCGGATGAGGCCCCGTTGGTGGGCGCCGGCTGTGTGGCGACGTCAGGCGGCGAGTTCGGACTCCTCGGCGGGGGCTGCGGCAGGCTCGGGCTTGGTGTCGCGCATGACCAGAGTGGCCAGGAGGGCGGCGGCCAGGACGCCGATCGCGCTGACGGTGAAGGTGGCCGACATCGAGGCGGCGAACGCCTCCCGGGCGGCGTGGACCAGGCCGGTGTCGCCCTGGGCGACGGCCAGTGCGCCGGCGATCGACTGCTTGGCCTGCTCGGGTGCGTCGGCGGGCATCTCGCTTCTGAAGCCGCTGGTCAGGAGCGAGCCGAGGATCGCGATGCCGAGCGCGGTGCCGGACTGCTGGATGGTGTCGTTCAGGGCCGAGCCGACGCCGGCCTTCTCCGACGGGATGGTGCCCATCAGTGCGCCGACCGCGGCCGGCATCGCGAGGCCGGCGCCGAGGCCGAGCAGTCCGAGCGCGACCGCCGGGACGGTGAAGCCGGAGTCTGCCGAGACGGTGGTCAGCAGCGCGAAGGAGGAGGCCATGACGAGCATCCCGGCCAGCACCAGGAAGCGGTTGCCGATCTTCGCGGCGAGTCCGGCGCCGGCGGCGTTGCCGATCAGTGCCGCGACGGCCAGCGGCACGAACGCGAGGCCCGCCTTGACCGGCGAATAGCCGAGGACGAACTGAAGGTACTGGGTGAGTACCAGCAGCAGGCCACCGTTGCCGATCTGCACGAGGGTCAGCGAGAGCGAACCGCCGCTGAAGTTGCGGTGCTTGAACAGGACCAGCGGCACCATCGGCGCGGGGGTGACGTTCTCCCAGACCACGAACCCGCTGAGGGCGATCACCGCGACGGTCAGGGTGATCGCCGAGCGGCCGCCGAAGGCGCCGTGCTGCGGGAGCTCGATGATCCACCAGATGAGGGCGGTCATGCCGGCCGCGGACAGCACGGCGCCGAGCGGGTCGGGCTTCTGCCACGGCCCCTTCGACTCCGGCATGAGGATGAGGGCTGCCAGGACGGCCAGTGCGACGACCGGGACGTTGATGAAGAAGATCGAGTGCCAGGAGAAGTGGTCGATCAGTACGCCGCCGAGCACCGGGCTGCCGACCAGGCCGAGCATCGACACCGAGCCCCACGCCGCCATCGCCTTGGGGCGCTCCTCCTCGTCGAAGACGGTGATGAGGATCGACAGCGTCGAGGGCATGATCAGCGCCCCGCCGACGCCCATCGCGACCCGCGCTGCGATCACCTCGCCGGGGTTCGTGCAGAAGGTCGCGGCCAGCGACGCCGCCCCGAAGAGCAGCAGGCCGATGATCATGATCTTTCGGCGGCCGAACCGGTCGCCGAGGCTGCCGGAGGTGAGCAGGAGCCCGGCGAAGACCAGGATGTAGGAGTCGAGGATCCACTGGATGTCCTGGGCGCTCGCGCCGATGTCCTCGGTCATCGACGGCACCGCGACGGTCAGCGCCATGCTGTCGATCACCAGGACCAGCGTGCTGAGGCACAGCACGATGAGGATCCACCAGCGGCGGGGATTCCGGGTTTCCATGGGATTTCCTTTCGGCTGCGCACGCTGTTCCTTCGATGCGAACACTGTACGCAGCTAGGTACAGTGTTCGCAACCCGCCTTCCTGTACGCTGGATGCGAACGGTGTACGCACTAGGAGGTGCCATGACCGCCAGGACGAACCCGATCCCGTCCGTGTGGGCCCGGCAGCAGCCCGCGCCCGATCAGCCCGCACTCAGCCGGGCCTCGATCGTCCGCGAGGCGATCGTCATGCTGGACGCCGAGGGCATCGAGGCGCTCAGCATGCGAAAGCTCGGCGCCCGCCTGAACACCGGCGCGACCTCCCTCTACCGGCACGTCGCGACCAAGGACGAGCTGATGGAGCTCGCGGTGGACGAGGTCGCCGCCGAGATCGCCGTTCCCTCCCCGGACTTCGTCCGGGGAGACCCCGAGGCCGACAGCCCCGGCTGGCGCGCCGCCGCCACCGAGGCCGCCCGGTCCTTCCGGGCGACGGCCCTGCGCCACCCGTGGCTGTCCTCGGTCCTCGGCCAGGCGGGCCTCGCCTACCTGGGCCCCAACCTCATGTCCTTCTCCGAGCGACTGGCCGCCCTGTTCACGGCCGCCGGCTTTCCCGAGCCGAGCCGTGCGATCGACACCGTCCTGTCGTACGTGATCGGCATGAGCACCACGGAGGCGGCCTGGCTCACCACGGTCGCCCGCTCCGGGGAGACCGAGGCCGATTTCATCGCCCGCCTCATGCCCGCCGCCCAGCGGGCCGCGGCCGACCACGACCACCTCGCCGACGCCTACGCCGCTCCCGTGGCTCTCGACCCCGTCGAGATCCGAGAAACCAAGTTCGCCTACGGCCTGGAAGTCGTCCTCGACGGCCTGGCGATGCGGCTTCCGCGCGACTGAACCTGAACCCGTGAAGTCGGGTTACGCAGGTGCCGGCGGGCGTCAGATGTGGCCCTCGGGCCGGTCGGTCCAGCACTCGGTGCCGACCGACGCGTAACCGTCGTTGTACGGGTGCCGGGCTGCGGATTCGGGCAGGGCGTCGATATCCGGGTCTGTGAGTCGCCCCGCCGGCTGTCCGGGGCGCCCGCGACAGAAAGCCATGGGCTGTCCCGCACGTACTGCCCCCGGTCCTCAGGCTGCGGAAGGCGCTTGAGGACCGGGGGTCGGGGCGGTGTGGTTGCGGGCTTCCCGTTCAGGTTGCCCTGCGCACACACCGTGGAGATGCGTGGCTCACGTCTTTGTCTCGGGCTCCGAGGTCCACGTTCCCAGGGATATCTCGGCGGTGATGCCCGGTCCGAAGCCGGCCATGATGCCGCGCTGGCCGTGGAGGGTCGACGCCTCGTCGAACATGCGGGCCAGGGCGTCGAGTACCACCGCGCTGGCGATGTTGCCGTACTCGGTGAGCGTGGCCCGGCTGAAGCGGAACGCTTCGGGCGGCACGTCGAGGAAGCGGCTCAGGTCGTCCAGGATGCGCGGACCGCCGGCGTGGATGATGTAGAAGTCCAGCTTGCTGGCGTTCCACTGGTGCTGTTCCGCGAGGGCGCTCAGGGCCGGGGCAAGTGGCTCCATGGTTCCGGGCACGCGCTTGTCGAGCTGGAAGTGGAAGCCCGTGGACCGGACCGCGTAGGAGATCCATTCCTCGGTGTCCGGGATGATGTACGACCCGTTGCTTTCCAGATGGACTCCGGTGCCGCCCTGGCCCCGTACCACGACGGCGGCGATCCCGTCGCCGAACAGGCCGTTGGAGAGCAGGGACCCCACACCGAGATCGGTGGGCTGGTAGCACAGCGAGCAGAACTCGCAAGCGATGACGAGCACGTTGCGGTCGGGGTACGCCGTGCAGAAGTCGTGGGCCCGGTTGACGGCCGCGCCACCCGCCGCACAGCCCAGCTGGGCGATCGGCATCTGCCGTGTCTCCGGCCGGAAGCCCATCGTGTTGATGAGCCACGCGGTCGGCGGAGGCATCATGAAGCCGGTGCAGGAGACGTAGATGATCAAGTCGATCTGCGACGGCTCGAGTTGTGCGTGGTCCAGTGCCTGGCGGACAACAGCCGGGACGCGGGCCTTGGTCTGTGCCTCGTAGATTTCACTGCGCGCATCGAACCCCGGGTGTTGCAGCACCTTTTCGATCGGCTGGATCAGATGCCGTTTCTGAACCCCGGTGTGTTCGATCAGACGGAGGACCAGATCGAGCTGAGGATGGTCGCCGTGCAGCCGTTGTGCCAGTTCGAGGGTTTCGTCGTTGGTGATGACGTACTCGGGAACTGCGATTGCGGGCTTGCAGAGTACCGCCATGGATCTCCTCCTAGCGGACGATGAACCACACGGCCGAGCCTGACCGGATGCGGGGGCAGGTATCGGCCGACGGTAGCCACTGCGGCACCGTGCGTGGAGCGGCGCGGAACACACTTTTGGTTGCGGCGCCGAATGAGATGCCCTGGGATGGGCATGGACGTGCCGATCGATGAATGCGCTGAATTCTCACCGTATGGGCAGATGAATTTCGGCCGCACCTCGATCGGCCCTGGACATCACGCTACGGCAGGCGGATGAGGGTCGCACGTCGGACGGAACGCGCTGTCCGGGAGCCCCGGAATCTTCCGGGTTTCCGCCCTCCGAGGGCCGATGCGGCACCACTCTGACCATGTTGTTGTCCTTGGCCACGGCGGGCGGACCACCCGTGCCCAGCGGGTGCACGGCCGGCCCGCCCGAGGGGCCGCCCCACGGTGGGAGACGCACCGCTGCGGGGCGGCGGTCACCCCTCCCGCGGACCGGTGATCACCGGCCGGCGCGGGCCGCCCCCGCTCCGGCCGGTGCGAGCCACGAAGCCGGACACGGGGGCCGCCCTGCCGCCGAGCATGTGAATCGATGGCCGGCGGCAGGGCTGCGCGCGGCAGTCCGGGCGTTCCCGTGCCATCGCCGGACCCGGGGCGCAGCGCGGTGGGTCGCTACGGGCGTCGCCTCATCGTGGCCCGGATCGCGTGCTGCGGTTGAACGAAGAGCCTGGTGCCCTGCTGGGGTATCGACCTCACCAGGCGACGGGCAGTGCGAGCGGATAACGCCAGATCGATGTCTTGTTCCAGGCCACTTCTCCGGCCGGCTTTGCCAGCCGAAGGTTGGGGAAGCGTTTCAGCAGGGTTCCGAGTGCGACTTCGAGCTCCGTGGCGGCGAGCGGGGCGCCGAGACAGTGGTGGCCACCCCAGCCGAAGGTCATGTGGGACGGACCGGTGCGTTCCAGGTCCAGCTCGTCGGGCCGGTCGAACTTCCGGCCGTCCCGGTTGGCCGTCAGGTAGGAGACGTGCACGATGTCTCCCGCTCGGATCTTCACCCCGCTCAGTTCCACGTCCTCGGTGGCGACGCGGGGAATGCCGACGCCCTTGCGGAAGGGGATGAAGCGCAGCAGTTCCTCGAGAGCCTGCGGGAGCATCTCGGGGCGGGCGCGCAGCATGGCCAGCTCCTTGGGACGCGTGAGCAGGGCGTATGCAATGTTCCCGATCTCGTATGTGGTGGTGTCCTGGCCGGTGATGAGCAGGACCATGGCCATGACGGTCAGTTCTTGATCGTTGAGGAGCTCGTCCCCGTCGCGGGCGGCGGCCAGCGCGCTGATCAGGTCGTCGCCCGGGTTCTCCCGCCGGTGCGCGGTCAGTTCCGCGAAGTAGGCGCGGAGATCGGCCTTGGCGCGTACCGCGTTGTCCCGGTTGTCGATGCCGACGTCCATCATGGTGCGCGCGTGGGCGCGCAGCTGAGCCTGGTCGCCCTCGGGAATGTCGAGGACCTCGCAAATGGTGGTCAGGGGCAGGGGGGCCGCGAGGTGCTCGAAGAGGTCGGCGGGGGAACCGTGCTCCTCCATCCGGTCCAGCAGCTCATCCACGACATGCTGGGTGCGGACTCGCATGCGCTCCATGTGGCGCGGCGCGAAACCCTTGGAGATCAGGCTGCGCAGGCGGCTGCTGGCCGGTGGGTCCATCACATTGATCGCCTCGTCCTGAACGATGGGTTCAGGGGTCATCCGCGGGAAGTTCCGGCCGATGATGGCGCTGCGGCTGAAACGCCGGTCGGTGGTCACCGTGCGTACGTCGTCGTAGCCGGTGACGAGCCATGCTTCCCCGTCGCCGTGGGGCAGCCGGATGCGGGAAACGGGCGCGTCGTTCTGTAGTTGCTTGAGCAGCGGATCGAATTCGAGGGCCTCGGCGTAGTCGAATGGACAGTTCCGCGGCGTGGGGGCTGGTTCCATACGGTGCTCCAGATATCGGATCTGACGGATGGTTCATTCCCTACCGGGATGAACGGGACATAAGTGCCCGATCGTCTTCCGAGGCACGCACCGCGCCGGGGCAATTAGTCCATTGGAATCGACCATCCCGCTGATGCGGAAGGTTCTGGCCCGTGGAAGGGGCGGGGCAGGCCGGTGTCGCGTACGCACGCCTGCGAAACGTGCCGCGTCGGTGCCCGAGGGTGCCCAGGGGCCCGGGAGCGGGTTCCCGAGAGCAACCCGCTCCTCATCCCTCTTTCTCAGCCGGCCGGCACGACGTTGGTGGCGTCCACCGCGGGGCGCAGCCCTCGGGCTAGTTCGACGGCGTCGCCCACGGCCCAGAAATGGGTGAAGAACAGGCGGGGGTTTTCCGTCAGGTGGTGGTTGTGCAGCTCGACGAGCTTGATCCCGCCGCGGCGCAGGGCCCCCAGTACGTCCTGGACCTCCTCGGCGAGCATGACGCAGTCGCCGCTGAGCGCGGCCCGGCCGCCCCCCAGCGGCTGGAAGATGAACGCGCTGGTCGATCCCAGGCCGGGAGGCAGAACCAGATGGCCGTCGCAGATCGTCTCCCGGCGGGCGAAGACGACCTTGTAGACCACGCCATCGGGGGAACCCTTGGCGCCCAGCGCAGCCTCGATTCCGGCAATGTCCAGGTCGTTGGGGATCGGCGGGCCGGTCGGAACCGCCGGCGGGGTCCCGGTGAGGTCGAATCCCGCGCGCAGGCCGCGCGCCAGGGCCACTTCGTCGTAGCCGTGTCCGTGGACGTGGGTCCACCAGATGTCGGGTGTCTGGGCGAGCAGATGCTTGTGGAGCGCGGTCAGGGCGATTCCGTGCGACTGAAAGGCGTCGCTCACCTGCTGCAGTTCGTCCTCGGTGACCGCTACATCGCCCATCACCATCGTGCTGCCGTCGGCGTAACGGACGAAGGACACGTGCGTGCCCAGCGCGAGCGCCGGTGTGATGACGATGCCGTCGGAGACCACGTGAAGATCCCCGCGGGGGAAGGGCGTGTGGTAGATCGTTCCCCGCAGCATGTTGCCTCCGCGGCCCAGCGTGCGTGCGACGTCCGTCCAGTCCGACTCGGTGGTGGTCACCGGCTTGACCCGCCGGTGACTCCGATCCCCGGGCATCCCGGGCATCCCGGGCGTTCCGGGCGTTCCGGGCGTTCCGGGGGGCAGGGGATGAGCGGCGGCCGCCCCCGCCCCGGCTCCGGCCAGGATCGGTGCCAGCGCCGCTGCGGCCAGCACGCGCCGCCGCGACGTAGTCGCCCGTGTGTGCGTGTCCTGCTGTCGATCTTCAGCCATCATCTGATCGCCTCCATGGCGAGATGAAATCATGCGAAAACCGGATGAAAGCGGATGCTTCGTCATGAGGCGGGTCCGGATGGGCCAAGCGTGTGACGCACGCTCAGGCCAGCGGGGCGCAGGAGCGTCCGATGGGGGAGCCGGCCCGATGGGAGATACCTGGGCCGTCGCTGCTCGGCGGGGGTGGCGCACCGTCGTTCGACGGTTCCGCCTGAACGGCACCGTCTTCACCTCAGAGGAAGGACAGTTGGGGCGACAGGCCGAACGCGGCGAAGGCGTCCGGGGCCTGGAACAGGGGGTGCGGCTGATGCCGGAGACGGTGACGGTGAAGACCTGGAGTGTGTGCAGACGGTAAGCGCCGTCGGCGGCTCCGGCTCTCGATCGCGTTCAGGCAGGCGTTGGTGGCGATGCGGTACAGCCAGGTGCGCAGGGAGGCCCGGCGGTCGTCGTACCGCTCGTACGCACGCCATGCCCGCAGGTACATCTCCTGGACCAGGTCCTCGGCGGCGTGGAGCGAACCGAGCATCCGGTAGCAGTGCACCAGCAGTTCGCGTCTGACGGGGTCGACGCGGACGGCGAAGTACACGCAGGACGCGACCGCGGTGCTGCCCGGTTCGTACAGCGACGGAAAGGAGGCGTTCCGTGCGCGGATGACGGTCGGATACCACAACTGCCCGGCCGGCAAAGCCTGATCGCACGCGCTCCGGCGGCCCATCGATCGGGTGAAATTCCGCTGAGGGCGGGGTGGGCGTTCGGCCTTGCAATTCAGGGCCGAACGCCCGCCCCGAGGGGCGACGCGCATGGCATGTCGGGTGCGCCGTCTTTGGGACAGTGCCGCTCCACGATCAAGGAGCGGGGTGAGCGGCGTGGCCGTGGTGGGCCGGCAGAGGCTGAGCGACCTGGGCGGGGCGGGCGGGGCTGGTGACGGTGCGGGTGGTGGTGGCAGGGATGTGCTGAAGCACAGCGACGGCCCCTGGCTGCGGGCCGCCGGGGGAGCCGAGTCGCTGTACACGCTGTTGGGGCCGGTGAAGACCCAGCTGGCGAGCGCGCACGAAGGGGTCGTGACGGGGACCGTCGGGCTGGAGGCGCTGGCCGAACTCGGCGCCGTACGCGAGTCGTGGCAGCGGCGGATCGAAGCCGCGCGCTGCGAGTGCGGGAGCCTCGCCGGGAAACTCCGCGCCGTTGCACGGACCCAGGGCGTCACGGACGAGACCGTGAAGTCGTCCTTCGCACGGGTCGCGTCGGGGACCGGTGGGCAATGACCTCGAAGATCACGTGGGCCCAACTGCGCGACGTGAACTGCGCCGAACTGGAAGGCGCGGCCGACGGGTGGGGCCGGGCCAGCAACCTGGCCGACACCGGCCGGGACCGCATCGACAAGCAGATGCTGAACGAGTTGCGCGGGACGCAACAGGGTGAGGCGGCCGACGCGGCAGTCGGGCGGCTGCGACAACTCAGCCGGAACTTCCAGTACGTGTACACGGAGTGCGGTCTGCTCCGCACTGCGCTGAACAGCATGGCCCACGAAATCAGGCGCCAGCAGAGGGCGTTGCGGGAAGCTCTGGACGACGCGGAAGCCCTGAAGTTCACCGTGCACCCGGACGGGTCGGTGACCTACCCGGAGGCCGGCGAGGGGCTGATCGACGGCAAGCCGATGCCGGGCGGGACGGCGACCGGGGGAGGAGTACCGGGACTGCTGCCGCCCTCGGGTCTCGTCGCCCCCAACCCGAACGTGGCCAAGGCCCAGGACATCGCCGATCGGGTGGTCAAGGCTGTGCGGACAGCGGCCGACATCGACTGGCGGTACACGCGAATCCTGCGGCAGCTGAAGGCCGAGGAGGGCCTGAAGGCCCCCGACTCGACCTGGACGGACGCGGCGACGGACGCGGCAGCGGTAAGGAACGCCGCGGGCGCCTACCTCAACGAAGCCATCCCGCACGACGCGAGCCCGGCCGAACGCAAGGCGTGGTGGGCCGGGCTGACGCAGGAACATCGGGAGGAGTACCTCGCGGTGTACCCGGACCAGATCGGCAACCTGGACGGAATCCCGGCAGTCGTACGGGACGCCGCCAACCGGGACAACCTGCAGCTGCTCATCGGAAAGCTGGAAGGGCAGGAGGGGGACAAGGCGGAGACGCAGTTGGCGGGGTTGCGGGAGATTGACCGGCAGCTGCACGACGGCCGGAAGCCGCCGATGTTCCTCCTTGGGATTGGCGACGAGGGGAATGGGCGGGCGATTGCCTCTTACGGGAATCCGGATACGGCTCGCAACGTGTCGGCTTATGTGCCGGGGCTGAATACGTCGCTGGATGAGGACTTTGCTAAGGACGACCTTAAGCGTGCTTGGGATACAGCTAAGGGGGCCAATAAGTACGACCACTCGAGCGCGGCGATCGTTTGGCTTGGTTACGATGCGCCGCAGACCCCGGACGGATTGGGGAGCCTCGCGGTAATGGGCAACGATAGAGCCGAAAGAGGTGGCAGTGCATTTAATGGATTCATGAGGGGATTGGTGGCTACGAATGAGAACGAGGATCCGCACCTGACGGCTATTGGGCATTCTTACGGTTCGCGCACTGTCGGTGCTGCAACTCAGCAGGGTGGCGGGATTCCCGGGGTGGACGACATCGTGCTCGTTGGCAGTCCCGGGGTCGGCGTGGATCACGCTGAGGATCTCGGGGTTGGGAAGGATCACGTCTTTGTTGGTGCGGCTGAGAATGACGTGGTGACCAAGCTCCCCTCCAAGCAGCAGGCAGCTGTCGGCGTTGTGGGATTGATCGCTGGAGGACCGGCCACTGCCTACGTGGTCGGCGACCTCGCCGATCCGGGAGATGACGATCTCTGGTTCGGTAAGGATCCGGCGAGCGCGGCATTCGGTGCGAGGCGTTTCCCTGTGGGTGAAGGGCCGCGGCTGATCGGTGGACATGGATTCTCTATCGACGCGCACTCCCAGTACTTCGATCCGCAGAGGAATGCCGTTTCGGCAGACAGTATTGCTCTCATCGCTGCGGGTCGTTCCGACAAAGTGAAGATGGAGGAGTTGCGTTGAGTCGTCGACTCCAAACCATTGGAGTGGCAACGCTGCTCTGTTTGGCGTTTGCCGGATGTTCGAACGAAGAGAAGCGATCCGATATGGACATGCAGGGCGCAGCAAACCGGGCTGACGAGATTCTTGACGCAGTGCTGACTGAAATCAATCCTCAGGTTCAATGGGCGCATGGCCCGACTAGTACCGGAAGCTGTGACGTGTCCCGGATGCGGGTCGTGATGACGATTGTGTCCGAAGAGCGCCGAGGCAGCTTCCTAGGAGTGGTGGATCGCTTCTGGCGGAAGAGCGGCTATCGGATCAAGGCAATCAACAATGACGTGGACGTTCCTGCGATTTATGCCCAGACAACGGACGGCTTCGGCGTCACCCTCAGCATCGGCGGCAAGGGGCAAGCCTTCTTCGAAGTCGACAGTCCCTGCGTGAAGGAATCAGAGGTGGCCGAGTCCACCACGCCACCCAACGGTCCTGCGTACGAGGACGTCTATCCCCTTCCACGCCCCAACGTGCACTCCGACTTCTGGTCCGCCGGAGCGACCTGACGTCACATCAGGACAAGGTCACCTGAACCTCCATATGCACCGTGCACTTTGAGTCTCGCATTGGGTCCTGGGACCCATGCCTCACCCAGTGCCTGTGTGGTCGCATACGTGGAGTGGCGGATCTGTCACTGCTCACTGCACCCACTCACAAGGCAGGGGACTCGCCGTGTCTGGCATACGAGGGTTAGCGGTTCCGGGTGGCGTTGGCCCGGATGCTGTCGTGGTCCATCCGGGCAGGCAGCCCCTGCCGAGCACGTTGCAAGCAGTGCTGATCCTCGTCCGCGTGCTCTTCGTGGTCACTGTCGTCGGCGTGATCGACGTGTTGTCGGTGGCGTCCTCGGTCGATGCGGTGAACGGTCGGCTGCTGGGCATGCTGCTGTACGCGGCGTTACCGGGTCTCACCGGGTTCGTCCTCTCGCTGTATCTGTGGACCGGTGGCGTCCGGATTCGCCGCGGACTCCTTGCCGTACACCTCTGGCTCGTTCTCGGTGCGCTGGCCACCTTGAGTGGGGATGGCGGCGTCCAAGGTGTCTTCCAGTTGGTGATACCTGTCGCCGTCGTCGTCCTTTTGTGCCTGAGGAGTTCCCGCGCCTGGTTCAGGCTCAGCCCTGAACAGCGCGCCGCACAGAGGCCGTTCGTTCTCACGCGGGTGGTCAGGGCCCGTCGTGACCGTGGCCAGACCGCGATGGAGTACCTCGGCGCGGTCCTGGTGGTCGTGGCCCTTGTCGGTGCGCTCATGGCGACGCAGGTCGGCGGGCAGCTGACCGGTGAGATCCAGAGTGCGATCTGCCGGCTGACCGGTAGCGCCTGCCCGGCGGCGGGCAGTGGCGTGGTGGCCGGCCATGGCACCGATGCCGGTGGTGGTGCTTCTGGCGGTGGCGGTACGGAGTCCGGCGGTGTGGACTCCGGAGGGTCGACCGTCGCCGGAGGGACTTCCTCGTCCGGTGGGTCGGGGGCATCGGGGGGTACGGACTCGGGTGGGTCCGCAGCATCCGGGGGATCGGACTCCGGGGGATCGGGCTCTGGCGGTTCAGCGGCGTCGGGTGGTGCGGACTCGGGTGGCACGGATGCCTCGGGCGGGTCCACCGCTTCCGGCGGAGACGGCGGCAGCGCCACCCAGGCCGCCAAGGGCGGCGGCGGTTCGAGCGCCGCCGGTCACGCATCGGACGGCGGCTTCTTCACCGGGCTCGTCGGCGACGGCCTCTGGGGCGATGTCAGCGGTGCCGCGGACGCTGTCCTCCACCCCGTCACGAACGGCAAGAACCTCGGCGACCAGGTCGCCCAGTACGCGCAGAACGCGAGCGACAAGTGGTCCCGGGGCGACCGCGCCGGTGCGGCGGGGGAGCTGATCAAGGGGGCCACCGGGGTCGGTGGTGTCGGCGCCGGGCTGCCCGGTTCCGGCTCCCGTGTCGGGGCGGCCGTGCAGGCGGACCAGCGCGACTATCTGAACGCCCGCATCCCGCGCAACGGCACTGCTGCGGGGCGCAAGGCGTGGTGGGACGGGCTCACGCAGGACCAGCGCGACCAGTACCTCGCCCTTTCCCCGGATCAGATCGGCAACCTCGACGGGATCCCGGCGGCGACCAGGGACGCGGCCAACCGGAAGAACCTGACTCAGCTGATCGGGAAGCTGTCGGGGCAGAACGACGCGAAGTCGCAGAAGCAGCTCGCCGGACTGCGCGAGATCGAGCGGCAGTTGAAGGAGAGCGGGAAGCAGCCGCCGATGTACCTGCTCGGCATATCGGA
This sequence comes from Streptomyces sp. NPDC048411, assembly GCF_040704695.1. Taxonomy (NCBI): domain Bacteria; kingdom Bacillati; phylum Actinomycetota; class Actinomycetes; order Kitasatosporales; family Streptomycetaceae; genus Streptomyces; species Streptomyces sp. NPDC048411. The sequence continues at coordinate 14,090 of NZ_JBEZKL010000067.1, read as the reverse complement.
CGAGGGAAACGGCCGGGCGATCGTCTCGTTCGGGAATCCGGACACGTCGAAGAACGTGTCGGCGTATGTGCCCGGGCTGAACACCTCTCTGGACGAGGAATTCGCGAAGAACGATCTCAAGCGGGCCCGCGACACGGCGATCGGTGCCCAGGGGTACGACCAGTCCACTGCGGCGATCGTCTGGCTCGGCTACGACGCGCCGCAGACGCCGGACGGGCTGAGCAGCCTGGCGGTCATGGGTACGGGGCGGGCGGAGAAGGGCGGCGCGGCGTACAACGACTTCATGAGCGGGCTGGTCGCCACCAACCAGAACAAGGATCCGCATCTGACGGCCATCGGGCACTCGTACGGTTCGCGGACCGTGGGAGCAGCTGCGCAGCATGTCGGCGGAATCCCGGGGGTCGACGACATCATTCTGGTCGGCAGCCCGGGGGTGGGTGTGGATCAGGCCGTGGATCTCGGCGTCGGTGCCGGACACGTCTTCGTCGGCGCCGCGGCGAACGACCCGGTGACCAAGCTGCCCTCCAAGCTGCAGGTTGCCGTGGGCACGCTGGGGATGCTGGCGTTCGGTCCTGCTGGTGCATACTTCGCCGGGGACCTGGCCGACCCGGGGGACGACGATCTCTGGTTCGGCAAGGACCCGGCGAGCAAGGCATTCGGCGCCAGGCGCTTCCCCGTGGGCGACGGACCACCGGTGGTCAGCGGCTCCGGCCTGAGCTTTGATGCCCACTCTCTCTACTTCGATCCGGTGAGGGACGCCGTCTCGGCGGACAGCATCGCTCTGATCGTGTCGGGACACGCCGACAGGCTCAAGATGGAGGCACAGCGATGAAGCGACGGTTCCAGATCGTTGCGGTGGCCCTGGCCCTCGGCTTCTCCCTGTCCGCGTGCGGGAGCGAACACCGGGTACAAGGGGACGCCGGAGGGAAGAAGGGGCGCATGGACATGCAGCAGGCCGCCGAGCGGTCCGACAACATGCTGGACGCGGTGCTCAAGGCCATCGATCCCGAGGTGCAGTGGGCGCACGGGCCGACGACTACGGGGACGTGCGATGTGACCCGCAGGCGCACCGTGATGACCATCGTGTCGGCGTCGCGCCGGGCGGAATTCCTGGATCAGGTGAAGGCGTTCTGGCGGAAGAGCGATTACCGGATCAAGGCGATCAACAATGACACGGAGTTCCCGGCCGTCTATGCCCAGACGGACGCCGGGTTCGGTATCAGTGTCAGCTTCCGCGGAAAGGGGCAGGCGTTCTTCGAGGCGGACAGTCCCTGCGTGAAGGAGTCGAAGGTCGCCGATTCCACGTCCAAGCCGAACGGCCCGGCGTACGAGGGCGTCTACCCCCTGCCCCGTCCCAACGTGCACTCCGACTACTGGTCCGCAGAGGCGTCCTGAAGGCGCGTCAGTGACGGGAATCCGCGCGCGGACGCCCCGGTCGGTGACCCTGGTGACCCTGGTGAGCCTGCCTGTGCTCCGAACAACTCGCACACACCCGCGAAACCGGCCTTGAACCCGCCCCCGATGGGGGATGGTTGAGGGGTGCGGAAATTCTGGGTGGTCGGTGGGATCGGCATCGGGGTCGCCATGAGCTTCGTGGCCCTGCTCGTCGTCGGTACGTACTCCGCTGCCGCCGGCCTCGGCAGCGCCGGCAGCAACGGGGCAGTCGGGCTGGCGAAGGGGGCCGTGCCGGCGAAGTTCGAGCCGCTCGTGCAGAAGTGGGGCAACCTCTGCTCGGCCATCAACCCCGCGCTGCTCGCCGCACAGTTGTACCAGGAGAGCGGGTGGAACCCGCGGGCCCAGAGCAAGGCCGCCGCGCAGGGCATCGCGCAGTTCATCCCCGGGACCTGGTCAGGGCACGGGATCGACGGGGACGGGGACGGCGACCGCGACGTATGGGATCCGGCCGATGCCATCCCCTCCGCCGCCAGCTATGACTGCGAACTCGCCGGGTACGTCAAGAAGGTGCCGGGGGATCAGACGGACAACATGCTGGCCGCCTACAACGCCGGTGCGTACCGGGTCATCAGGTCGGGCGGCGTACCGAAGATCGCGGAGACGCAGAACTACGTCAAGATCATCCGGTCGCTGGAGAAGAGTTTCGCCCGGCCGGTCGGGCGGGTCGAGCCCTCGCGGCAGGCGGCCGGGGCAATCTACTTCGCGCAGAAGAAGCTCGGCACGAAGTACCTGTGGGGCGGGAACGGCACGCCTGAGCAGGGCGGACGGTTCGACTGTTCCGGGCTGACGCAGGCCGCGTACCGGACCGTGGACATCGAGCTGCCGCGGGTGGCGAACGACCAGTACAACGCCGGGCCGCACCCCTCGCGGGACGAGCTGCTCCCCGGTGACCTGGTCTTCTTCTCGGAAGACCTGACCAACTCCCGGGCAATCCACCACGTCGGGCTGTACGTCGGCGGCGGGTACATGATCAACGCGCCGTACACCGGGGCCGTGATCCGCTTCGACAAGATCGACACGCCCGACTACTTCGGTGCGACACGCGTGACGAAGGACGGCGCCGCGGCACTCCCGACCGCCCAGCCGACAGGGTGACGGGGAGTCGGCCGTGGCCGGAACTCTCTGTGAAGCCTGGGCCCTGAGCTGCGACGACGAGTCTCTCTTCGGTAACGTCATGGTGATCATTCGGTGGAGAGTGGAACGTACACGCGAGGAGCGTCGTTCCCTGGACTGGGACAGCATGCGCACTGACCATGCAGCGCTGGCCGGCACAGTCGCGTACCTCACGCAGCAGTGATCGAAGTAGTGGTCGAACCGAAACGGGGGTTCGTCAAATGCGGTGCACATGGGCGTGCGCCGCGGCAGCAGACAAGGCAAGGGGCTGCAGCGGATGGCTGGACTCGCACTGGATGCGTCGAACCCCGACGTCAGCCTGCTCTACGACATCAATGGGCTCGCGAAGTCCGCTCCGACCTGGTTCGACCGGGTCATGGAGTTCGTCGGTGAGTACGGGATCATGCTCGGCATGGTCCTCGTGGTCCTGTGGTGCTGGTGGAGCGTCCGCCGGCGCGGCACGGCCGAGGACTCGGTGACCGCGGTCGCCGGGATCGTCTGGGCACCGCTCGCCGCCGGGATCGCGCTGCTCGTCAACATTCCGATCCGGGGCTTCGTGGAGCGGCCGCGCCCGTTCCGCGACCACCAGGGCCTGGATGTCCTGGTGTCGGGGAAGAACGACTTCTCGTTCGTGAGCGACCACGCCACGATGGCGATGGCCCTCGGCGTCGGGCTGTTCATGGCCAACCGGAAATTCGGGCTCGCCGCGATCGCCCTCGCGCTGGCGGAAGGGTTCTGCCGGATCTACATGGGGGTCCACTACCCGACCGACGTCATCGGCGGATTCGCGCTCGGCACGGCTGCCGCGCTGCTGCTCGCCCCGCTCGCGATGGCGCTGCTGACGCCGGTCGTCGCCGCCGTCTCGCGGTCGGAGCGGGTGGGATGGCTCGTGCGGTCGCGGCGGCCCGTGCCGGCCGCGGCCGAGGGGCGCCCGCTCGGGATCCCGGAGCCGCGCCCGCGGTCGGGCGGCGGTGGCGAGAAGGGTCTGGCTGCCTAACGGCCTTCCCCGCGATAGGGAGCCCACTCCCTACCGCGGGGGCGGCCGTAAGGCGGTGTGGCCGACGGCCGAGGGAGAACCGGGGGCGTTCGCGCCCCCGGTTCTGCGTTACAGCGCCTGCGGGAAAGTGAAGAGGCGCTCGGGGTCGTACTGCTTCTTCACCCGGGTGAGCCGGTCGGCCGCCGTTCCGTAGTACGCCTGCCGCCAGTTGGCCAGCGTCGGGTCCGTGTAGTTCTGGTACGCCGCCCCGGACGCGTACCGCCGCAGCGCGCCGTGGGTGCTTTTCAGCCAGGCCTGCTGGGCCGTGCCCGCCGTGCCGGGTCGCCAGGCGGCGATGTACTGGGCGAGCATCCGTGAGCGGCGGTGGACGAACGCCGTCGCCCGCGGGTCGACCCGGTTGATCGCCCCGCCGAGCGCGGTGAGCGCGATCGATCCGCCGCCGCCGCTCGGGGTCACGCTGATCCGGGTGAACGCCTCGGTCCGGTCGAGCAGGGCCCGTATGCCCGCCGGGGACAGGGAGTGGTCGAAGAAGTCGGACGCGGCGGCGTAGGTCTCGCGCTGGAGCGCGCCCTGCGCGGTACGGCCGGGTGTCGTACCCGGCAGCCTGCACTGCGCGGCGCTGAGGCCGGAGCAGCCCGCGTACACCAGCATCGCCTCCTCGTAGCTGCGGCGGCGCAGCGACACCGAGGACGCCGGCGCGTCGATCCGGTCGGCGAGACGGTCGACGGCGTTCTGGAGGTCGCCGTAGGTCCCCAGGCTGAACGCGGCGACCGACACGGTCGGGTTGCCGCCGCCCGGTCCCGCGGCGAGATGTGCGGAGGACCAGATCTCGTCCGGCTGGTCCGGGCCCCACTTCTGCCAGGCGGCGATGACGGACCGGGCGCGCGACCACGGCCACGACATGTACGCGGTGACGGTCTGTGGGGCCGGGCGGGTGCGGAACGTCAGCTCGGTGACCACGCCGAAGTTGCCGTTGCCCGCGCCGCGCAGCGCCCAGAAGAGGTCGGGGTGGTGCTTGGCGTCGGCGGTCACTGTCTTGCCGTCAGCGGTGACGAGCGTTGCCGAGGTGAGGCTGTCGCAGGTCAGGCCGTACGCGCGGGACGCGACGCCGTGGCCGCCGCCGAGCGTGAGACCGGAGATGCCGACCGTGGGGCAGGAGCCTCCGGGGACCGTCAGCCCGTGCCGGCCAAGACCCCGGTAGACGTCGATGAGTTTGGCGCCCGCGCCGACGGTGCCGTCCCGGTTGACCCGGGAGAGTGACGAGACGTCAATGACCAGGCGCCCGTTGCCGCTCGACCAGCCCGCGTAGGAGTGGCCGCCGCTGCGGATGGAGACGGGGGTGGAGCTGCGGCGGGCGAAGGCCAGGCACTCACGGATGTCCGCCTCGTGCCGGACGTACGCGACGGCTGCCGGTTTCTGGCCGTCGAAACGGGTGTTGTAGAGCTGGCGGGCCGTCCGGTACGCCGCGTCCTCGGGGCGCACGAGGGTGCCGTCGAGGCTCTTGGACAGGGCGGGCCAGTTCGCCTTGCCGGTCGGGGCAGACGGTGAGCCGGCTGACGGGGACGATGCGCGGGTGGTGGTGGCCGCGGTGGCGGCCGAGGAACCCGTGCCGGTGCCTCTGCAGGCGGTGGCCGTGGCACCGGCCAGGGCTGTTGCCGCGCTCGCGGTGAGCAGGGTACGGCGGTTCAGCAGGTTCATCGGACCTCCGGGTCATGGCCTCGCGGGTCGATCGGTCGGGCGACCGTCGGGGGATCGGTTGTCGGTGATCCGTGATCAGCGGGCGGTGCGGTGTTGCTCGGCGTCGGTGCGGGCGCGGTCGCGGGAGCGACGGGCCGGGCCGGTCCATCCGCATCCGCAGCGGGCGATGCAGAACGAGCCGCGTTCGATGGTGAAGGGCTCGTGGGCGGGGGGCGTCGGCGGGGTGGCGGGAGCGGTCGGCGTGACCTCCGCGGTGTGTTGGTCGTACACGCGTCCACGGTACTGGGGACGCGCACCCGTCCGTGAGGCCCACGAGGACGGCGTGACGGGGGACACGGGTGGTCGTTATGCGGGGCGGGTGGGGGGCTCGGGCAAGCGGTACGTCGTTGAGGGTTGGCAGGCGATGGTGGTGCAGCAGCACAGGTCCGGAAGCGGGGCGCGCGCTGTCTGCGCCCTCGCCGTGGTGGGCGTGATGGCGGCGGCCGCCGGATGCTCGGACAGCGGTGGCCGGGGCGGGACCGACGCCGACGGCCGGAGTGCGGTGGACGAGCGGGGTGGCGGCGATTCCCTCGATGTGATCCACCGGGCGGCCGCGGTGCTCGCCGGTACAGGGGGCGGGAATCGACCAGGGAGCCGGGACGTCGCCGGGAGCGCCGAGGTGCGTACGTCGATGGAGACCGCGGCAGGCGGGACGCGGGTGACGATCACCGGCCGGGGGACGTACGACTTCCGCAGGCAGCTCGGCCGGCTCACCGTGGTGCTGCCGAAGGACGCCGCGGGCGAGTACGAACACCGCCCCATCACCGAACTCCTCGCCCCCGGTGCGCTCTACATGAAGAACCGTGGTGCCGGAGTCCCCGCCGGCAAGTGGGTCAGGGTCGATACGACGGCCCTGGAGGACGGCAATCTCGTCACGGGCGGGGTCACCGATCCCATGGCGGCCGCCGAACTGCTGCGCGGGGCGGACAAAGTGACGTACATGGGGGAGAGCGAGCTCGCCGGGGTCATGGTCCGGCACTACCGGGGGACCGCGGACCTCGGACGCGCGGCGCGGACCGCTTCGCCGCGATCGCGGGGCGCACTGGCTGCGGCGGCGAAAGGGTTCCGCACGGACGCGGTGCCGTTCGACGCGTATCTGGACGAGGCGGGGCGACTGCGGAAGGTGCGGCACCGGTTCCGTTTCGCCAACGGGGGGCCGCCGGTGGAGGTGGTGTCGACGACGCTGCTGTTCGGGTTCGGGGTGCCCGTGGACGTGCGGCTTCCGGACGATCGCGACATCTACACCGGGCAGATCGAGCGGGGGCAGCGGTAGCGGCGGGCCGGGCGCGTAGGCATCCGGCGGGGTCGAAATGGTCCGTCCGTGCCATGCGCGGCGGGTGGTCCGCTCCCTACGCTAGTGCCGTGACCGGCAAGGTGTGCCCGATGAGGAGCGTCGTCCGGTGTGTGCGCTCGCCGGCCAACGCGGCGAGCGGGCGTGCTGGGCGGTGCGACGGGGCAAAGCCTGCCGGGAGGGGCACGAGGAAGTCGGCGACGGCAGTGAGAGGTGACGTACGTGGTGACGCTCAGCACTCGGACCGTTCAGGACCATGTGGCCCTCGCCGAGATCGAGCTGTGCGGTGAGCTGATGATCGCGGCGTCGGCCGCGATCGGGGAACGGCTCAGCGCGGACCGTATCGACGAGGTGCTCAACGTCGGGGCGGGCACCGAACACACCGCCGTCCCCCGGCAGAGTGACCACCGGGGATGACGGACAGAAGCGCACATCAGGCGGCGCCTCGGACGGTGCCCCACGAAGTGCGACCGCACGCCGTGCGACCCTCCGCGGTGCTGCCTCAGGTGCGGAGCAGGCGGGCGATGGCCTTCGTGGCTTCCTCGACCTTCGCGTCGATCTCCTCGCCGCCCTTGACCGCCGCGTCGGCGACGCAGTGGCGCAGATGCTCCTCGAGGAGCTGGAGCGCGAACGACTGGAGAGCCTTGGTGGACGCCGAGACCTGCGTGAGTATGTCGATGCAGTAGACGTCCTCGTCGACCATCCGCTGCAGGCCGCGGATCTGGCCCTCGATCCGGCGCAGCCGCTTGACGTGGTCGGCCTTCTGGTGGTGGTAGCCGTGTATGCCGCGGTCGTGGTCGGTGAGGATCTCCGCCGTTTCCTCGGTGGGGTCCGTCGCCTCTGTGGTCTCGGTGGTGGTCATTGCTGCCTCCCGTTTTCCCTTTACCCTGCGCTCTATATACCCCGGGTGGGTATATCCTAACGAATTCGGCTGAACCGTGACCGGGGGCCCGTGCTGATCGCCCTGTTCGATGCGCGACACTGAAGAATGCCCGTTAGCCGTGGCCGGATGATGCGCCTAGCATCAGCCTGACCGAAACCAAAGCATCCCGAGGACCCCACGTGCGCTTTCGTCTGACCCCCAGGGAGACGAGCTTCTACGACATGTTCTCCGCATCCGCGGACAACATCGTCACGGGCTCGAAACTCCTCATGGAACTGCTCGGGGCGGACTCTGCCTCCCGAGTCGAGATCGCGGAACGTATGCGGGCAGCGGAGCACGCAGGGGACGATGCGACCCACGCGATCTTCCACCAGCTGAACTCCTCTTTCATCACGCCGTTCGACCGCGAGGACATTTACAACCTCGCATCGTCGCTCGACGACATCATGGACTTCATGGAGGAGGCCGTCGACCTGGTCGTGCTGTACCAGATCGAAGAGCTCCCCAAGGGTGTCGAGCAGCAGATCGAGGTGCTGGCGCGCGCGGCCGAGCTGACCGCCGAGGCGATGCCCAACCTGCGCACGATGGACAACCTCACCGAGTACTGGATCGAGGTCAACCGCCTGGAGAACCAGGCCGACCAGATCCACCGCAAGCTGCTCGCCCATCTCTTCAACGGCAAGTACGACGCCATTGAGGTGCTGAAGCTCAAGCAGATCGTGGATGTGCTGGAAGAGGCGGCCGATGCGTTCGAGCACGTCGCCAACACGGTGGAGACCATTGCGGTCAAGGAGTCCTGAACCACGTGGACACCTTTGCGCTGATCGTGACCATCGGTGTCGCGCTCGGCTTCACCTACACGAACGGCTTCCACGACTCGGCGAACGCCATCGCCACCTCGGTCTCCACCCGGGCGCTGACCCCACGGGCGGCCCTGGCGATGGCCGCGGTGATGAACCTCGCCGGTGCCTTCCTGGGGCAGGGAGTCGCCAAGACCGTCAGTGAGGGCCTGATCGCGACGCCCGAGGGGCAGAAGGGGATGGGAATCCTCTTCGCCGCCCTGGTCGGCGCGATCATCTGGAACCTCGTCACCTGGTATTTCGGTCTGCCCTCGTCGTCCTCGCACGCGTTGTTCGGCGGCATGGTCGGAGCGGCGCTGGCCGGCGGAACGCTGGTGCACTGGAACGGGGTGCTCGACAAGATCGTCATCCCGATGTTCGTCTCGCCGGTCGTCGGTCTGGTCGTGGGCTATCTGGTGATGGTCACGATCATGTGGCTGTTCCGGAAGACCAACCCGCACAAGGCCAAGCGCGGATTCCGCATAGCGCAGACGGTCTCGGCGGCAGGCATGGCGCTCGGGCACGGTCTGCAGGATGCGCAGAAGACGATGGGCATCGTGGTGATGGCGCTGGTCATCGCCGATGTCGAGAGTCCGAGCGCCCCGATCCCGGTCTGGGTGAAGCTCGTCTGCGCGCTGATGCTCTCGCTGGGTACGTACGCGGGTGGCTGGCGAATCATGCGGACGCTCGGCCGGAAGATCATCGAGCTGGACCCGCCGCAGGGATTCGCCGCGGAGACGACCGGGGCGTCGATCATGTTCGGCTCGGCCTACCTGTTCCACGCGCCCATCTCCACGACGCATGTGATCACCTCGGCGATCATGGGTGTGGGGGCCACGAAGCGGGTCAACGCGGTGCGGTGGGGGGTCGCGAAGAACATCATCCTCGGGTGGTTCATCACGATGCCGGCCGCGGCACTGGTCGCTGCCGCGAGTTACGGGGTCGTTGTTCTGCTGTTCGGGTGAGTGACGCCCCACGGGCTTGAAGTGAAAGGGGTCCGCCCCCGCTCCCTTGTGAGGAGCGGGGGCGGACCCTTCGCCTTGAGGGTGGCACCGCCATGCAGCACCCCAAAGGCTGTCTGTGAACGGGGCCGGTTCGCCGGAGGGGTGTGGTGGGTCCGCCGGTGGAAACCCACCACCGGCAGTTACCACCCACGCCCCCGGCCGGCCCCGTACCCGGGTGACCTGGTCACCCGAAGCGGCCGGAGATGTAGTCCTCCGTCGCCTGGACCGACGGGTTGGAGAAGATCCGTTCCGTCTCGTCGATCTCCACGAGCTTGCCGGGCTTGCCGACCGCCGCGAGGTTGAAGAACGCCGTGCGGTCCGAGACGCGGGCCGCCTGCTGCATGTTGTGCGTCACGATGACGATCGTGAAGCGCTCCTTCAGCTCGCCGATCAGGTCCTCGATGGCGAGGGTGGAGATCGGATCCAGGGCGGAGCACGGTTCGTCCATCAGCAGCACATCCGGCTCGACCGCGATCGCGCGGGCGATGCACAGGCGCTGCTGCTGACCGCCGGAGAGGCCGGAGCCGGGCTTGTTCAGGCGGTCCTTGACCTCGTTCCAGAGGTTGGCGCCACGGAGGGACTTCTCGACGACGTCCGCCAGCTGGCTCTTCTTGTACGAACCGTTCAGCTTCAGGCCCGCCGCGACATTGTCGAAGATCGACATGGTCGGGAAGGGGTTCGGCCGCTGGAAGACCATGCCGACCGTGCGGCGCACGGTGACCGGGTCGACGTTGGGCCCGTACAGGTCCTCGTCGTCCAGCAGGACCTTGCCCTCGACGCGGCCACCGGGGGTGACCTCGTGCATCCGGTTCAGAGTGCGCAGGAAGGTGGACTTGCCGCAGCCGGACGGGCCGATGAAGGCGGTCACGGAGCGGGGCTCCACGGTCATCGAGATGTCCTCGATGGCGAGGTGGGAGCCGTAATAGGCGGACAGGCCGCTGACGTCGATGCGCTTGGCCATCTGAATCACTGCTTCTTTCGTGCCGCGTCAGCGGCCGGTCTTCGGGGCCTTCCAGCGGGCGATACCGCGGGCCACCAGGTTGAGGATCATGACGAAGGCGATCAGGACCAGAGCGGCCGCCCAGGCGCGGTCGTACGACGCCTCGCTGCCGATCTTGTACTGCTCCCAGATGTAGAAGGGGAGCGACGACTGCGCGCCTTGGAAGGGATTGGTGTTGATCAACTGGCTGCCGAAGACCAGCAGCAGGATCGGTGCGGTCTCGCCGGCGATCCGGGCGATCGCGAGCATCACACCGGTGGTGATACCGCCGATCGCGGTGGGCAGGACCACCTTCAAGATGGTGCGCCACTTGGGGATGCCGAGGGCGAGTGATGCCTCGCGGAGCTCGTTCGGAACGAGCTTGAGCATCTCCTCCGTGGAGCGGACCACGACCGGGATCATCAGGATCGTGAGCGCCAGCGAACCCATCAGGCCGGACGGCTGGAGCTGCGCCATCAGCATGATCGACAGGATGAAGAGACCGGCGACGATGGACGGGATACCGGTCATCACGTCGACGAAGAAGGTCACGGCCTTGGCGAGCGCGCCCTTGCCGTACTCCACCAGGTAGACGGCGGTCAGCAGGCCGATCGGGGCGGAGATCAAGGTGGCGAGGCCGACCTGCTCCAGGGTGCCGATCAGGGCGTGATAGACACCGCCACCCGGCTCCATGCCGAGCACACCCGCCATGGAGTGGGTGAGGAAGTAGAAGTCCAGGACCTTGGCGCCGCGGCTGACCGTGGTCCAGACCAGCGAGGCCAGCGGCACGACGGCGAGGAGGAAGCACACCCAGACGATGCTGGTGGCGAGCCGGTCCTTGGCCTGGCGCTGGTTCTCGACGACCGACGTCGTGACGTACGAGATGACGACGAAGAGCACCGCGGAGAACAGGCCCCACTGGATGTGGCTCTGCCAGCCGGCCGCCGCGCCGATGCCGACGCCGAGCACGATCGCGGCGCCCGCGAAGGCGGCCGGGGCCCAGCGGGGGAGCGCCCGGCTGCTGAGGCTGTTCCGGGAAGCGGCCGCCGTGGGGGCGGGGCGTTCCTGTATGCCGGTGTTGGCTGCATGGCTCATGCGTTGGCCCCCGAGTACTCCTTGCGGCGGGCGATGATGAGCCGGGCCGCGCCGTTGACCAGCAGGGTGAGGATGAAGAGGACGAGGCCGGAGGCGATCAGGGCGTCGCGCCCGAACTGGTCGGCCTCGTCGAACTTCGCGGCGATGTTCTGGGCGAACGTTCCGCCGCCGGGGTTGAGCACATGCGCGGAGATGACGAAGCTCGGCGACAGGACCGTGGCGACGGCCATCGTCTCGCCGAGCGCGCGGCCGAGGCCCAGCATCGACGCGGAGATCACGCCGGAGCGGCCGAAGGGCAGCACCGAGAGGCGGATGACTTCCCAGCGGGTGGCGCCGAGAGCGAGGGCGGCTTCCTCGTTCATCCTCGGGACCTGGAGGAAGACCTCGCGGCTGACGCTCGTCACGATCGGCAGGATCATGATCGCGAGCAGGATGCCGACGGTGAAGAGCGAGCGGGCGACGCCGACCTCGGTCTTGTCCAGGACGTACGTCCAGCCGAAGAACTGGTCGAGCCAGAGGTTCAGTCCCTCCAGGTACGGGACCAGGAAGAGTGCGCCCCAGATGCCGTACACGATGCTCGGCACTGCCGCGAGCAGATCGACGACGTACGCGAGGGGTGCGGCCAGCTTGCGCGGCGCGTAGTGCGAGATGAAGAGGGCGATACCGACAGCGATCGGAACCGCGATGACCATCGCGATGATCGAGCTGACGATCGTGCCGAAGAGCAGGACCGCGATACCGAAGACCGGCTTGTCGCCGACCGGGTTCCAGTCCAGCGTGGTGAGGAAGTTGCCCTGGTCCTTGGAGATGGCGAGGGTCGCGCGGTACGTGAGAAACGCGGCGATCGACGCCATGATCACAAGCACCAGAATGCCTGCGCCCCGCGAGAGGCCCAGGAAGATTGTGTCGCCGGCGCGTCCGGAGGCCTTGGGCCTGGCGCGCTTGCGCTGCACCGGGGGTACCGGTGGCGTGTCTATCGGTGTGGTGGAAGCCATGGTCTTTCCGGTCTGTGTGGGGGAGCGACGTGCTCCCCTGGCGGCGGTGCACCGGATGGGGGTGGTGCCGACGGGCCGGTCCGGAGGGGTGCACCGGGCCGGCCTGTCGGGTGTTGCAAGTGTTACGGGTGTTGCTTCTGGTTACGAGAGGGACGCGATGGTGTCGCGGACCTTGGCGTTGATCTCGGTCGGGATCGGCGCGTAACCGGCCTCGGTGAGGACCTTCTGGCCCTCGTCACTCGCGGTGTAGTTCAGGAAGGACTTGACCGTGGGGAGCGTCTCGGCCTTGTTGCCCGAGTCGCAGACGACCTCGTACGTCACCAGGACGATCGGGTACGCACCCTCGGCCTTGGTGGTGTAGTCGAGGTCGAGCGCCAGGTCCTTGCCGGTGCCCTTGATCTTGGCGGCGGCGATGGCCTTGGAGGCGTTCTCCGGGGTGGCCTTGACCGGGGCGGAGCCACCGGTGTTGATGTCGACCGTGGAGATGGACTGCGACGAGGCGTACGAGAGCTCGAAGTAACCGATCGAGCCGTCGACCTGCTTCACCTGGGCGGCGACACCGGCCGAGCCGGACGCGGCCTGGCCACCGGGGGCCGGCCACTTCTTCTCGGGCTCGTACTTCCAGTCGTTCGGCGCGGTGGCGGCGAGGTACTTGCCGAGGTTCTGCGTGGTGCCGGAGTCCTCGGAGCGGTGGAAGGCCTGGATCGCCTTGTCCGGAAGCTTCGCGCCCTTGTTGAGCTTGGCGATCGCCGGGTCGTTCCACTTCTTGATCTTGCTGTCGAAGATCTTGGCGAGCGTGGGGGCGTCCAGCGTCAGGCTGTCGACACCCTCAAGGTGGAAACCGATCGCAATGGGGCCGCCGACCATCGGGAGGTTGATGCCCTGGCCGGTCTTGCAGACCTTCTTCGAGTCCGCGACCTCTTCGGGCTTCAGCGCCGAGTCGGAGCCGGCGAAGCCGACCGTGCCCTGGTTGAAGGCGATGATGCCTTCACCGGAGGACGACGCCTTGTAGTTGATCTCTACGCCCTTGCAGCCCGCCATGTAGTCCTTGACCCAGAGGTCCATGGCGTTCTTCTGCGCGCTGGAGCCGGAGGCGAGGAGCTGGCCCTTGGCGTCGTCACACTTGATGTTCGACGCGGCGCTCGTCTTCTCGCCGCTGCCGCCGGTGCTGCTGCCGCCGCTGTTGTTGTCCGAACCGCACGCCGTGAGGACCAGGGCGCTGGAGACGGCGAGGGCACCGAGCGCGGTGGCACGAAGCCGGTTCTTGCGCTGAAGCTTCACTTTCGGGTCTTTTCCTTCCAGGAGCCGCCGAGGTCTTGTTCGTTCTACGACGGCGTGCGAGGTGATGGGTGGTGCGGCGTCTCGCCGCGCACCGTGCACTGCTGAAATTAGACAGAACAGGTGAAGTGGCTTACGGGAGAGAGTGAACAGAAGGTGAACCGTGGCGGGCGGCCTGGTTCTCGCCCCCGTGGCGTGGGGCGCCTGGGCGGGGTGGGCTTGCCGTGTCCGGCGGGTTCGGGCCCCCGGGGTGGGCGGTTCCGTCCTCAAGCGCCGGACGGGCTTGGGTGTCCGCCTGGCCCCCGGTGGCACCGTCGCGCCTGCCCGGCGGTGGTGGTCCGGGGCCCCTCCGGGGTGTCTCCTCGGGCGACGAACGTTCGGCGGGTACGCGAGGGGAGCCCGGGTCTTTGTTCGTCGCCCTGCG
>NZ_JBEZKL010000066.1:0-40317 GCF_040704695.1 Streptomyces sp. NPDC048411 | reverse complement strand
AGGGCAACCGACTGAAAGCCATACCCGGTGTCTCTGGGCCTCAAGACCTTACGACTGGCCTTGATCAACCCGCACACCAACGTAGGACCGACTGAGTACGCCGTACCGGAACGGCCCGCGCCCCCTGGAAACCGCCAGGGGAGCCGCGGGCCGCTCCACCGGCCACCCGCCGGGTGTCGGTGGGAGCCGTTACGTTTCTCGCGTGTGCAGGCCGGAAGCGGCGACGCGCCGGGCCGCGGCGGCCGGTCAGTCCGGTTCGTGTTCCGGGCCGCCGAAGTCCGGGCTGGTGAAGTCTGGGCTCGTGAACGACGGGCGGGGGCCCGCCGCCGGCCCCTCGTCCGGCCCCGTGAAGTCCGGTCTGCTGTAGCCGATCTTCGGGATGCGGTGGGCCGACGGGTGCGGTGGGCGCGACGCGGCGCCTGCGGTGGGATCGGCGAGTGCATCGCGCAGGAACGGCAGGATGCCGCGTTCCAGCAGCGCATGACGCCAGGCCTCCCTAGCGCGCGCCACCTCCTCCGGCAGCTCGTCCTCGGCATCCTCGGCGGGCAGCGCGGTCGATCCGTTGCGCACCGCCGTGATGAGCAGTCCGATGGCGGCGGCCAGTATCGCGGCCGCCGTCGCCGCCGCGAAGAACCACCCGGCGGCGACCATGGTGTCGGCGAACGAGGGGGGCCGGCTGAGCATCTTCAGCAGATAGCCGACCAGCAGGAAGATCAGTGCGGCGGTGCCCGCGAGCATCGGCGCCAGGACCGTGACGACCGCCCCTATCCCGGCGCCCGGCCGGTCGGGATCGTCCGCGTCGGAGCCGAGGCCCGAGCCTTGGGCGGAGTCGGCGGCCGGTCCGCGCAGCTCGTTGCGGGCCTTCACATAGTGGTCGTACTCCGTGGCTGCCGCCGTGGTGATCAGTGCCGTGGCGTTCAGTGCCATGGTGCGCAACTGTTCCGCGTTGAGCCGTTCGCCGACTCCGGCGAGATCCGGTCGTTCGTGAGCGTGACGCAGCGCGTCGCCGAGGATCCGCTCGTACTCGGGTCGGTCCTCGGCCAGCAGGTGCGGAGCGCTGTTCATGTGCATCCCCCGATGCTCCGTTGGGCCTGACTACCCGCACTGGCCGGGCAGTTGGGCGGAAACGGAGGAGAGCCTGCTACTGATACGCCGATGGTAGAGCGCCCACGGCACGGGGTGACAGGGGGTTTCCGTAAATAGGCCCAGTGGTCGGCGTGGTCAGGTCGTTGATGCGTCTTCCCCGAAGACCGTCAGTCATGCAACGGCAGCTGGACGACCAGTAGCTTTCCGGCCATGGTCACGCCGCCGTCCATGGCGATCGCGAGCCCGTCCGCGTATACGTGCGGGCCCTCCACCACGGGGCCGGCGCTGTCCTCGCCGTCCTCCGAGCCGACCTCGCCGAGGAGATACGGAATGGGGCTGTGACCATGGACGATGCGCTGTCCGCCGTAGGCCGCCATCAGCTCCTGGACCGCCTGCGGACCCGCCTCGTCGCGGAAGGCGAACCGCTTGGTGAGCTTACGGAAGAGGTCCCAGCACTCGTCGGCGTCGTTACGCGTGAGAATGGCGTGCACAGTGTCATTGACGTCCTCGATGGTGGAGCCGTAATCGAGGTACGCCGTCGTGTCGGAGTGCAACAGCAGATGCCCGTCCTCCTCGACGACCGCGTCGAGCCGGGACATCCACTGGAGGTGGTGGTCCTGGAGTCGCTCCATGTCGTTCTTCTGGCCGCCGTTGAGCAGCCAGGCGGCTTGGAAAGTGGCGGTGCCGGCCCCGGAGTTCACCGGTGTGTCGCCGAACCGCTTGGCGCCGATGAGCAGCAGCTCGTGGTTGCCCATCAGGGCCTTGCAGTAGCCGCCCGCGGCCGCGGCCTCGGCGGACAGGCGCATGACGAGTTCGATGACGCCGACGCCATCCGGACCGCGGTCGGTGAAGTCGCCGAGGAACCAGAGCCGGGTGTTGCCCGCGGCCCACTGCCCCTCCGCGTCGATGAGCCCCTGCTCGGCCAGGGCGGCGTGCAGTTCGTCCAGATAGCCGTGGACGTCGCCGACGACGTACAGCGGTCCGAGCCCCGGGTCCTGGGCGGGCCGAGGGTCGGGGACGGTCTGCACCTGGACGGTGTCACGGTTGATCACGGGAAGATCGCGCGCGGTGGGCGTGTAGCCCTCCGGCTCGTCCGCCGGAACGGCACTGCCCGGATGCGGTGCCGTGGGCGGCACCGGAGTCTGCGCATAGGGCGGCACGCGGAAGTCACGCAACGTCGCCGTCCGCACCACGGGTTCCTGACCGGCCCCCTGTGTCATCGACCCCTCCACCACCGTCGCGCCGCCGTACACCTGGCGGGCCCTGCTGGTCGAGGTGGTCCGCGGTGTCGTGCGCCCATCATAGGAATGCGGATCGTGCTGTGTGACGCACCAGGGGTGGTGAATTCGGGCGCACGCAGGGTTCACCGGTTGATTTGTCTTAATTGCG
Organism: Streptomyces sp. NPDC048411; assembly: GCF_040704695.1. Taxonomy (NCBI): domain Bacteria; kingdom Bacillati; phylum Actinomycetota; class Actinomycetes; order Kitasatosporales; family Streptomycetaceae; genus Streptomyces; species Streptomyces sp. NPDC048411. The sequence continues at coordinate 37,842 of NZ_JBEZKL010000066.1, read as the reverse complement.
CTGATCAGTCCCCTGACGGGGGCCGTGGGGCGCTGACCGTGGTGCGGGGCGGACGGCGTTGCGAGGACGTCCGCACGATGAGTTCTGTCGGTATGACCTGTTCCACCGGGCCGTCCTGGTCGACGCCTTCGATGGCGTCGATGAGGAGCTGGACGACCGCCGTACCGATCCGGCGCGGTTTGAGCGAGAGCGTGGTGATGGGCGGCTCGGTCGTCGCGTACACGGTGGACTCGCTGCAGCAGACGAGCAGGAGGTCCTCGGGGACGCGCAGACCGTACCGGCGGGCGGCCGCCAGCAGATCGGTGCCATTGGGATCGAAGAGCCCGTAGACGGCGTCGGGCCGGTCCGGGCGGGCGAGCAGACGGTCGGCTGCGACCGCCCCCGCGCACGGGTCGTGGGCGGGATAGGACTCGTACACCGGGTCCTGGCCCACGCGCTCGCACCAGTGGAGGTACGCGGTGGTGGAGAGGCGGGTGTACGTGTCGGTGGTGGTGCCGGTGAGCAGGCCGATGCGGCGGGCCCCGGCGGCGGCGAGATGGTCGAGGAGGTCGAGCACGGCGGCCCGGTGGTCGTTGTCGACCCAGGCGGTGACCGGGAGGGTCCCGGCTGGGCGGCCGTCCGAGACGACGGGCAGCCCCTGCCGGACGAGTTCGGTGACGACCGGGTCCTGGTCGGAGGGGTCGATGACGACAGTGCCGTCGAGAGCGACGTTCGACCAGACGTCATGGCGTGAGGTGGCGGGGAGGATGACGAGGGCGTACCCGCGGGCGAGCGCGGCGGAGGTGGCCGCCCTGGCCATCTCCGCGAAGTAGGCGAATTCGGTGAAGGTGAAAGGTTCATCCCCGTACGTCGTCACGGTCAGGCCGATGAGGCCGGACTTGCCGGTACGGAGGGTTCGGGCCGCGGCGGACGGGCGGTAGCCCAGGCGCTCGGCGACCTCGCGGACATGGCGACGGGTGGCGTCCGGGAGCCTGCCCTTGCCGTTGAGCGCGTCGGAGACGGTCGTGATGGAGACCCCGGCGGCGGCGGCCACATCCCGGATTCCCGCTCGTCCCTGCCGGCCGCCGCGCCGGGGGGTCTCCGTCCGGCTCACCTGGTGCTTCCCTGCTGCTGTCATGGCGAGCCGATAGTAGGGCTCGCGCGGACGGTTGGCCCGGTCGCATATTTACACGTCCACAGGAACGTTTCTGCATGGTCACTTGGCGATAAATACCTTGCAAAACAAGGGAGTTGGTGGGGTGGACCGTAGTGTGTCATGCACTGAGGAGGATGGGCCTACTCAACGGGCGATGTTTCGAAGAGGTCTCAACTCACCTCTTCGAGGGATGCGCGCCACGGAGTGAGCCACCGGCGCGCGCCGGTACGAGGAACACTCCCCCCATTCCTGGGCCCACCGGACGATTCCTCCGCTCAGCCATTCGCAGCGGCGCGCAATCCTCATAAGGTGAGCAGTATTGATGTGTGCGACGGTCGAGGAGGACCTGCGGTGAGCGAGACGAGCCCCAAGTTGCGCGCCGAGCTGGACGGCGTCCCTGCCTATGTGCCGGGCAGGCCGGCGGCGGCCGGCGGACCGGTCGCGTTCAAGCTGTCCTCCAACGAGAACCCGTATCCGCCGCTGCCCGGGGTGATGGATTCCGCGCTGGCCGCGGCCGCGAACTTCAACCGCTACCCGGACATGGCGTGCACCGGTCTGATGAACGAGCTGGCCGACCGGTTCGGTGTGCCCGTCTCGCATCTCGCCACCGGCACCGGTTCCGTCGGGGTGGCGCAGCAGCTGCTCCAGGCCACCTCGGGCCCGGGCGACGAGGTCATCTACGCCTGGCGCTCCTTCGAGGCGTACCCGATCATCACCCAGGTCAGCGGAGCGACCTCGGTGAAGGTTCCGCTCACCGACGGCGAGGTGCACGACCTCGACGCGATGGCGGACGCGATCACGGACCGCACGCGGATGATCTTTGTCTGCAACCCGAACAACCCGACCGGGACCGTGGTGCGCAGGGCCGAGCTGGAGCGGTTCCTGGACCGGGTGCCCGGCGATGTGCTTGTAGTGCTGGACGAGGCGTACAAGGAGTTCATCCGCGACGTCGACGTGCCGGACGGTATCGAGATCTACCGGGACCGGCCCAATGTGGCGGTGCTGCGGACGTTCTCCAAAGCCTACGGTCTGGCCGGTCTGCGGGTCGGGTTCGCGGTGGCCCACGAGCCGGTGGCGGCGGCGCTGCGCAAGACGGCGGTGCCGTTCGGGGTCAGCCAGCTGGCGCAGGACGCGGCGGTCGCCTCGCTGCGCGCCGAGGACGAACTCCTCGGCCGGGTCGGCTCCCTGGTCTGCGAGCGCGTCCGGGTGCACAAGGCTCTCGTGGACCAGGGCTGGACCGTTCCGGAGTCCCAGGCCAATTTCGTCTGGCTGCGGCTGGGCGACCGTGCGGTCGACTTCGCCGGGTTCTGTGAGCGGGCCGGCGTGGTGGTCAGGCCGTTCGCCGGCGAGGGAGTGCGGGTCTCGATCGGTGAGGACGAGGCGAACGACGTGTTCCTGAGGGTGGCGGAGGCGTACCGCAAGGAGTTGTAGCGCGGCGCGTCCGGCCCGGGTGTACCGGAAGGCCCCGTACCTCTCGTTTCTCGGAGGTGCGGGGCCTTCGCGTGGTGCGTCCCGATAGGGGACCCCCCTCGAACATCCCGAAAGCCTGTGCGCCATAATGCTTGTGAATGTGAACGCGTTCACAAGCATGTCCTGTTCCTCCAGTGATCAGTCGGATTAACAGGGCAAACTGCCGCTGCGGTTACGGCGATGTAAGGAGAGACGACGTGGAGCTGGCTCTGGCGCCCGAGACCCTCGCGCGATGGCAATTCGGTATCACCACCGTCTACCACTTCCTTTTCGTTCCTCTGACGATCTCGCTCGCCGCGCTCACCGCCGGCCTGCAGACCGCCTGGGTGCGGACTGACAAGGAGAAGTACCTCAAGGCCACCAAGTTCTGGGGCAAGCTCTTCCTCATCAACATCGCCATGGGCGTCGTCACCGGCATCGTCCAGGAGTTCCAGTTCGGCATGAACTGGTCCGACTACTCACGGTTCGTGGGGGACATCTTCGGCGCTCCGCTCGCCTTCGAGGCGCTGATCGCCTTCTTCTTCGAATCCACCTTCATCGGACTGTGGATCTTCGGCTGGGACAAGCTGCCGAAGAAGATCCACCTCGCCTGCATCTGGATGGTCTCGATCGGAACCATCCTCTCCGCGTACTTCATCCTTGCGGCCAACTCCTGGATGCAGCACCCGGTCGGCTACCGGATCAACAAGGAACGCGGCCGGGCCGAGCTCACCGACTTCTGGCATGTGCTCACCCAGAACACCGCGCTCGCCCAGTTCTTCCACACCATCACGGCGGCCTTCCTGGTCGGCGGCGCGTTCATGGTCGGCATCGCCGCCTTCCACCTGGCGCGCAAGAAGCACATCCCGGTGATGCGCACCTCGCTCCGGCTCGGACTGGTCACCGTCGTGATCGCCGGTCTGCTCACCGCTGTCAGCGGTGACCTGCTCGGCAAGGTCATGTTCAAGCAGCAGCCGATGAAGATGGCCGCGGCCGAGGCGCTGTGGGAGGGGCAGCACTCGGCACCCTTCTCGATCTTCGCGGTCGGCGACGTGGCCAAGGGCCACAACACCGTGGAGATCTCGATCCCGGGGCTGCTGTCCTTCCTCGCGGACGACAACTTCACTTCGTACGTCCCCGGCATCAACGACATCAACAAGGCCGAGCAGGAACGGTTCGGCCCCGGCGACTACCGGCCCAACATCCCGGTCGCCTTCTGGGGCTTCCGCTGGATGATCGGCTTCGGCATGGCGTCCTTCGGCCTCGGCCTGCTCGGACTGTGGCTGACGCGGAAGAAGTTCATGCTGCCACCGGGGCTGCGGACCGGTGAGGACGAAGTGCCGCACCTGGTCCTCTTCAAGAACAAGGCGCTGAGCCCGAAGCTCACCAGGCTCTACTGGATCGTCGCCCTGTGGACGCTCCTCTTCCCGCTGATCGCCAACTCCTGGGGCTGGATCTTCACCGAGACGGGCCGCCAGCCCTGGGCCGTCTACGGGGTGCTGCAGACGCGCGACGCGGTCTCCCCCGGCGTTTCGCAGGGTGAGGTACTCACCTCGATGATCCTCTTCACCCTTCTCTACGCGGTGCTTGCCGTGATCGAGGTCAAGCTGCTCGTGAAGTACATCAAGGCCGGACCGCCGGAACTCACGGAGTTCGACCTCAACCCGCCCACCAAGATCGGCGGCGACGACCACGACGCCGACCGGCCGATGGCCTTCTCCTACTGAGAGCAGAGGAGCTGAGAGATGGAACTCCACGACGTCTGGTTCGTACTCATCGCCGTCCTCTGGATCGGCTACTTCTTCCTGGAGGGATTCGACTTCGGGATCGGAGTCCTCACCAAGCTGCTGGCTCGTGACCGCAAGGAACGGCGGGTCCTGATCAACACGATCGGGCCCGTCTGGGACGGCAACGAGGTGTGGCTGCTCACCGCGGGCGGCGCGACGTTCGCCGCCTTCCCCGAGTGGTACGCGACGCTGTTCTCCGGGTTCTACCTGCCGTTGCTGATCATCCTGCTCTGCCTGATCGTGCGCGGTGTCGCCTTCGAGTACCGGGCGAAGCGGCCCGAGGAGCGGTGGCAGACCAACTGGGAAAACGCGATCTTCTGGACCTCGCTGATCCCCGCCCTGCTCTGGGGTGTGGCCTTCGGGAACATTGTCCGCGGCGTGAAGATCAACGCCGACATGGAGTACGTGGGCAACTTCTGGGACCTGCTCAACCCGTACGCGATCCTCGGCGGACTGGTCACGCTCTTCCTCTTCACCTTCCACGGCGCGGTGTTCGCGGGGCTCAAGACTGTCGGGGACATCCGGGAGCGGGCGCGGACGCTGGCACTCAAGCTGGGGCTGGTGACCGCGGTGCTCGCCCTCGGCTTCCTGATCTGGACCCAGGCCGACCACGGCGACGGCTGGAGTCTGCTCGCGTTGATCATCGCCGTGGCGGCGCTGGTCGGAGCGATCGGTGCCGTCGCGGCGGGGCGCGAGGGCTGGTCGTTCGCGCTCTCCGGGCTGACCATCACGGCCGCGGTCGCGATGCTCTTCCTGGCGCTCTTCCCGAACGTCATGCCGTCCTCGCTGGACGACGCCTGGAGCCTCACGGTCACCAACGCCTCGTCCACCCCGTACACCCTGAAGATCATGACCTGGTGCGCGGGGATCGCTACTCCCCTGGTGCTCATCTACCAGGGCTGGACGTACTGGGTGTTCCGCAAGCGGATCGGTACGCAGCACATCGCCGAAGCGCACTGACGCACCGGGGACGCGTCCCGGCGGATCGCGGCCGAGCCCGATCCGCCGGACACGTCCTGGGGACGGTTCGACACGTCCCGCCTGGTCCACCGCCCGAGCTCATTGGGGATGTTTCACGTGAAACCGATCGACCCGCGCCTCCTCCACTACGCCCGCGCCACCCGCCTCTTCCTGGCGGCCGTGGTAGCACTCGGAGTGGCCGGGGCGGCGCTGGTCATCGCCCAGGCCATGCTCATCGCCGAAGTGGTGGTGGGCGGGTTCGAGGACGGGCTGACCGTTACCGAGCTGCGGACCCCGCTGATGCTGCTGGCGGTGGTCGCGCTCGGCCGGGGGCTGGTCTCGTGGCTGACTGAGCTCGCCGCGTACCGGGCCAGTGCGGCGGTCAAGTCCGAGCTCCGCTGCCGGCTGCTCGACCGCGCCGCGGCGCTCGGACCGGACTGGCTGAGCGGGCAGCGCACCGGCTCTCTGGTGGCGCTCGCCACCCGCGGTGTCGACGCGCTGGACGACTACTTCGCGCGCTACCTGCCGCAGCTCGGGCTCGCGGTCGTCGTGCCCGTGGCAGTCCTCGCCAGGATCGTTACCGAGGACTGGGTCTCGGCCGCGATCATCGTCGTCACGCTGCCGCTCATCCCGCTCTTCATGATCCTGATCGGCTGGGCCACCCAGTCCCGGATGGACCGCCAGTGGCGGCTGCTCTCCCGGCTCTCCGGACACTTCCTCGACGTGGTGGCCGGACTGCCGACACTGAAGGTCTTCGGCCGGGCCAAGGCCCAGGCCGAGTCCGTCCGCACCATCACGTCGCAGTACCGCAGGGCCACTCTGCGGACTCTGCGGATCGCGTTCCTGTCCTCCTTCGCCCTGGAACTTCTCGCCACCCTGTCGGTGGCGCTCGTCGCCGTCACCATCGGCATGCGGCTCGTGGACGGCAAACTGGACCTCTACACCGGCCTGGTGGTGCTGATCCTCGCGCCCGAGGCATACCTGCCGATCCGGCAGGTCGGGGCGCAGTACCACGCCGCCGCCGAGGGGCTCTCGGCCGCGGAGGAGATCTTCGCGGTCCTGGAGACCGAGCTGCGGGCGGGCGGTACGGCGGACGTCCCGCAGTCTCTGAGGCTGGAGCTGGAGGGGGTGACGGTACGGCACGAGGGCCGTACCGCTCCGTCACTGGACGGGGCCTCGTTGGTGGTCGAGGAGGGGGAGACCGTCGCCCTGGTCGGCCCGAGCGGCGTCGGGAAGTCCACACTGCTCCACGTGGTGCTGGGGTTCGCGGAGCCCGACGAAGGGCGGGTGCGGGTCGGCGGCGCGGATCTAGCGGCACTGGCGCCCGAGCGCTGGCGGGAGCGGATCGCCTGGGTTCCGCAGCGCCCGCATCTCTTCGCGGGCACGATCGCGGAGAACGTACGGCTGGCCCGACCGGACGCGGACGACAGCGCGGTCACGGCGGCGCTGCGGGACGCGGGGGCGTACGACTTCGTGGTGGACCTTCCCGACGGTGCGCAGACACTGCTCGGCGAGGACGGCGTGGGACTTTCCGCCGGCCAGCGGCAACGGCTCGCGCTTGCGCGGGCGTTTCTCGCCGACCGGCCGCTGCTGCTGCTCGACGAGCCGACCGCGAGCCTGGACGGTGAGACGGAGGCCGGGATCGTCGACGCGGTACGGAGGCTGGCAGCGGGGCGGACCGTGCTGCTTGTCGTGCACCGGCCGGCGTTGCTCGCGCTCGCCGACCGGGTGGTGACACTGGAGCCGCGCGTGGCACCGGAACACGCGGCGGCCACGGAGCCGGTCGGGGCGGACGGACCGGCGCGCACCTCCGATGACGTACCCGAAGGCGCGCGGGAACCCGAGACGCTGCGGGAGACCGCGGCACGGTCCGACCAGGTGCTCGCCCGGGTCCGGGAGGCCGCAGGGGCACACCGCGGGCAGCTGACGCTCGCGCTCCTGCTGGGCAGCCTCGCCCTGGGCTCGGCCGTCGGGCTCATGGCCGTCTCCGGCTGGCTGATCTCCCGCGCCTCCGAACAGCCTCCGGTGCTCTATCTGATGGTCGCCGTGACCGCGACCCGTGCTTTCGGGCTCGGCCGCGCCGTCTTCCGCTACGCCGAGCGTCTCGTCTCGCACGACGCGGTGCTCAAGATGCTCGCCGAGCTGCGCGTCGCCGTGTACCGCGGGCTGGAACGCATCGCGCCGGCCGGGCTGGCCCGGACCCGGCGCGGAGACCTGCTGTCCCGGCTCGTCGCCGATGTGGACGCGCTGCAGGACTACTGGCTGCGGTGGCTGCTGCCCGCCGGGACCGCGGCGGTCGTGGGAGTGGCGGCCGCCGGGTTCACCGGCTGGATGCTGCCCCAGGCGGGCGTCGTGCTCGCTGTCGGGCTGCTGCTGGCCGGGGTCGGGGTGCCGCTGGTGACCGGCGCCTGCGCCCGCCGCGCGGAACGTCAACTGGCGCCCGCGCGAGCCGATCTGGCCACCCGGATCACCGACCTGCTCGGTGGGACCGCCGAACTGACCGTCGCGGGGGCCCTGCCCGCGCGTTCGGCGCGGACCCGCGAGGCCGACGGCGTCCTGACCCGGATCGCGGCCCGGGCGGCAACGGCCACCGCGCTCGGGGGCGGGCTCTCCGCCGCGATCTGCGGTCTGACGGTTGTCGCTGCCGCACTCGTTTCCGTGCCGGCGGTTCTCGACGGGCGGCTGGCGGGAGTGGAGCTCGCGGTGGTGGTGCTCACCCCGCTCGCCGCGTTCGAGGCCGTGACCGGCCTGCCGCTCGCCGTGCAGTACCGGCAGCGGGTCGAGCGGAGTGCGGAGCGGGTGTACGAGGTGCTGGACGCCCCGGTGCCGGTGCTCGAACCCGCCGCCCCGGCCGATCCACCCGCCTCTCCCTTCCCGCTGGAGGTACGCGGGCTGGCGGCCCGGTACACAGGAGCGTCGCGGGACGCCCTGGACTCCGTCGACCTGACGCTGACCGCCGGGCGGCGCATCGCCGTCGTCGGCGCTTCGGGCTCGGGGAAGACCACCCTCGCGCAGGTCCTGCTCCGCTTCCTGGACGCGCGGTCGGGGACGTACCGGATCGGTGGTGTGGAGGCCTCCGCACTGGACAGCGACACTGTCCGGCGGTTCGTCGGGCTGTGCGCCCAGGACGCCCATGTCTTCGACAGTTCCATCCGGGAGAACCTGCGGCTGGCCCGCACCGGCGCGACGGACGACGAACTGCGGGGCGCCCTCGCGCAGGCACGGCTGCTCGACTGGGTGCAGGCGCTGCCCGACGGGCTCGACACGCTCGTCGGCGAGCATGGCGCCCGCCTCTCCGGCGGCCAGCGTCAGCGGCTCGCGCTCGCCCGGGCGCTCCTCGCCGACTTCCCCGTACTCGTCCTGGACGAGCCCGCCGAGCATCTCGACCTGGCGACGGCGGACGCCCTGACGGCGGATCTGCTGACCGCCACCCGGGGCCGCACAACGGTTCTGATCACCCATCGGCTGGTGGGGCTCGAAGCGGTCGACGAGGTGGTCGTGATGGACGCGGGCAGGATCGTGCAGCGCGGTCCGTACGCCGATCTCAAGACGGTGGAGGGGCCGTTGAGCCGGATGCTGGAGCGCGAACAGGAGACCGTACGGATCCCGGCCCCCGCAGGACGGGCGTAGAAGCACCCGGGCAGGCCCGTCGGACAGGGGCCGGAGCGGTGTGCCGGACCATCGCCGACTTTCGTCCCCAAAAGGGGCTAACTAGGCTCTGGGTATGCCAGAGCCGGACCCGAAGGACTCACTCGAAGCCGCGACGCAGGCGACCCGCAGCCTGCAGGGCCTGTCCACCGAGCTCACCGCCCGCGTCCCGCAGCTGCTGGAAGCCATGCGCTCCGTCGGCACCGGTCTCGAACTGCACTCCACCCTCGACCGGATCTGCGAGACCGCTGCGGAACTCGCCCACGCCCGCTACGCCGCCATCGGCGTCGTCGACACCAAGGGCAAGGGACTCTCCGACTTCCTCACGTACGGGGTGTCGGAGGCGGTGGAAGCCGAGATCGGACACCGGCCCGACGGTCAGAGGGGACTGCTCGGCGCACTCATTCACGACCCGGCACCGGTGCGGCTCGCAGATCTGACAGCCGATCCGAGGTTCGCCGGATTCCCCGCCGGCCATCCACCGATGCGGACTTTTCTCGGGGTCCCCATCCGCGTACAGGGAGAAATCTTCGGCAACCTCTATCTGGCCGAGAAGGAGGGCGGGGGCGAGTTCAACGATGACGACCTGCACATGGTGCGGGTGCTTGCCACGGAGGCAGGGATCGCCATCGGTAACGCCCGGCTCTACGAGGCGGCGCGCCAGCGAGAGCGGTGGATCGACGGATCGGTGGCCGTGACCACCGCGCTGCTCTCCGGCGGGGACGCGGACGACGCGCTTGCCGTCGTCGCCGAACAGGCCCGCCATCTCGCCGCATCCGCTGCCGGGATCGTGCTTCTGCCGGCTGAGGAGGGCGGTCTGGAGATCGTCGCCGTCTCCGCCGACAGCCCGTCCGCCTCGCTCGGGATGATCATCGGTCCGGAGAACCCGGTGGCAGCGAAGCTGCTGGCCGGCGAGGCCGTCTTCATAGACGACTCGGCCACCGACTCCCGCATGATCACCAGGCTGGCCCACCAGTTCGGCCCGAGCATGCTGCTGCCGCTGCACAGCGGGGGGCGGGTGCTCGGCGCGCTCGCCACCCCGCGCGCCCGGGGCGGCCGGCCGTTCACCGAGACCGAGCGGACGCTGGCCACACAGTTCGCGTCGCAGGCCGCACTCGCGCTGATGATGGCCGAGGCGCAGCGGGACCGGGAGCGGCTCGCGGTCTACGAGGACCGCGACCGAATCGCCCGCGATCTGCACGACCTGGTCATCCAGCGGCTGTTCGCCACCGGGATGATGCTGGAGAGCGCCCAGCGCGGGTCGGTCGTACCCGAGGTGCGGACCGGAGTGGGGCGGGCCGTGGACGAACTGGACGTGACGATCCAGGAGATCCGCACCGCGATCTTCGCGTTGCAGCAGGAACCGGCCGAGGCGCCGTCCGGGCTGCGGGCCCGCGTCCTGCGCGAGATCAACATGGCGGCCGTCCCGCTGGGCTTCAAGCCCTCGCACCGCTTCCTCGGCCCGGTCGACTCGCTGGTTGGCGAGCTGACCGGCAAGAACCTGATCGCGGCGCTGCGGGAGACGCTCTCCAACGCCTTCCGGCATGCCGAGGCGTCCTTGATCGACGTGGTCGTCGACGCGACCGTCACGCTGTCCGACGGACGCGACGCGGTGCGGCTGTCGGTCGCCGACGACGGCGTGGGCATTCCGGAGGGCGGGCGGCGCAGCGGGCTGCGGAACCTGGCGCGCAGGGCGGAGTCGCTGGGCGGGTCGAGCTGGTTCGGGCCAGGCCTCGGCGAGGACGGGGGCGGTACGACCGTGGTGTGGGAGGTGCCGCTCTGAGGTCCTCGTCGGAGTTCGGGCCGGGGATCCTTCAGTTCTGGCTGAGGTACTTCCGGCGCTCGGCCACGAGCGCCTCGATGACGATCGCGACGCCGTCCTCCTCGTTGGTGACGGTCCGCCCGGAGGCGGCGGCCACCGCGGCCGGGTGGGCGTTGCCCATCGCGTACGAGGTGCCCGCCCAGCTCAGCATCTCCACGTCGTTCGGCATGTCCCCGAAGGCGACGACCTCGGCGGGCGAGATGCCGCGCTCGGCGCAGCACAACGCGAGGGTGCTGGCCTTGGAGACGCCGAGTCCGCTGACCTCCAGCAGGGCCGTCGGGCTGGACCGGGTGAGGGACGCCCGGTCACCGGCTGCCGTGTGTGCGACGGCGAGGAAGTCGTCCGGGGCCAATTCGGCGTGGTGTGCGAGGAGCTTCAGTACAGGGGCTCCGGCGCCCGGCGTCTCTTCGTGGAGGAGCTTCTCGGCAGTGGCGACGGTGGCGCCCGGGTCGAGATGGAACGGCGGGTAGGCCGGTTCGTAGTGGATGCCGGTGGCCAGCTCGACAGCGAACGAGGTGCCCGGAGCGGCTGCGCGCAGGGCGTGGACGACATCGAGGGCAGCGGCGCGTTCCAGCGGGCGGACCTTGAGCAGCCTGCCGCCCGCGTGCAGGTCGGCGATCGCGGCGCCGTTTGCGCAGATCGCCAGGCCGTGGCCGTGGACATGGTCACTGACGACGTCCATCCAGCGGGCCGGGCGGCCGGTGACGAAGAAGACCTCGATCCCGGCCTCCTCGGCCGCGGCCAGCGCCGCGACCGTGCGGTCCGAGACGGTTTTGTCGTCGCGCAGCAGAGTGCCGTCCAGGTCGGTGGCGATCAGCCGGGGAACGGCAGGCAGAGGCGAGTCGGTAGCTGAGGTCACCCGGCCATTCTCCCGTACAGGGGTGCACGGGTGTGCGGAGGGGCGCGCATGTGAGGATGCACGCCCCTGACCAGGAGAACACGCCTGACGCATATGTCAGGGGTGATGAGAGGGCAGCCGGCGGTGTGCGCGTGGGTGCGCGGGTCAGCCGAGCTGGGACAGCCCCTCGGTGGCGATCCGTTCGAAGACCTTCTCGTCCGCCGCGAAGTCGGAGTCCGGGATCGGCCAGTGGATGACGATCTCCGTGAAGCCCAGCTCGAAATGGGTGCCCGCGAAGTCGACGAACGCGTCGAAGGACTCCAGAGGGCGGTCCGGGGTGAATCCGGTGAGCAGGATCTTGTCCAGCTCGGCGACATCCCGGCCGATGGCCTCGCAGGCCGTGCCGAGCCTGCTGATCTGCCCGCGGATGGCTGCCACGGACTGCTCCGGGGTACCCGTCTCGAACAGCTTGGGGTCGCCGGTGGTGACCCAGGCCTGACCGTACTGCGCGGCGAGCTTCATCCCGCGCGGACCGGTCGCGGCCACCGCGAAGGGCAGCCGGGGCAGCTGCACACAGCCGGGCACGTTCCGGGCCTCGTTCGCCACATACAACTCGCCCTCATAGGTGACGGACGGTTCCCGCAGCAGCTGGTCGAGGAGCGGTACGAACTCGGCGAAGTGGTCGGCCCGCTCGCGCGGCGTCCAGGGTTCCTCGTCGCTCCTGCGCAGCGTGGTGGCATCGAAACCGTTGCCGCCCGCGCCGATACCGAGGGTGATCCGTCCGCCGGAGACGTCGTCCAGCGTGATGAGGTCCTTGGCCAGGGTGACCGGGTGCCTGAAGTTGGGGGAGGTGACGAGGGTGCCAAGGCGTAGCCGCTCGGTGGCGGCCGCCGCGGCGGTCAGGGTCGGCACCGCGCCGAACCACGGCCCGTCGCGGAAGGTCCGCCAGGCCAGATGGTCATACGTGTACGCGGCGTGGAATCCCAGTTCCTCGGCGCGCTGCCAGACCTTCCGGCCCTCGCCCCAGCGGTGAATCGGCAGAATTACAGTGCTCAGACGCATACATACGACCATACGGCGGGAGAGCTGCGGAGCAGAGACGCGTCAGTGGACGCTGCGGCCGAGCCACGGCGACCGTGTGCCGCGCGGGACGAGCGTCTTGTACATCCCGTCGCCGGGCAGGGGCACGACCAGCCACCAGCAGGGCGGGAAGATCGCGCCCTTCGCATGGGCGGTGCCGTGTGGACCGACTGCAGGAGGCCGGGTACGGAGTCGCGCGGAATGCCGGGGAACCCGATGTCCTCGACGGTGATCTTCGCGTCGTCGTCCGGGAACACCTGAACCGTGACGGCCGTGGGCCGATCAGTTCGACGAAGACCCTGTGCATGGGCGGCAGCGAGCCGTCCGAATCGGTTATGACGAGGGTGCCTGCGGACGTTCGGCGGGAGACCTGGTCGGCGCCGATGTCATCGGTGGCTCGCACCTCAGGATCGAATGCGTGGGCGATTTCGCGGATCGCGAGGACATCGGTTTCGGCGCCGGCGCAGTGCGGACGGCCCATGAGGGCATTCACACCGGGACAGGGAGCCGACGCGGATCCGGGCACCGCCGGGAGGGCGTGGGGGACGGGCAGACGACGGCCGGGGAGCGGGCGGGTCGGGTTCAGCCGGGAAAGCGGAGGAATTCCGGCGGTACGGAGTCAGTCAACCAGACCCCGTTCGCGCTGACGTAGAAGAGGTGGCCGGCGCGGTGCATTGCGCCCGCGTCCACCGAGAGGATCACGGGCCTGCCGCGGCGGGCGCCGACGCGGGTAGCCGTCTCGCGGTCGGCCGAGAGGTGGACGTGGAGCCGGTTCATGGGGCGTAGCCCCTCGGTGCGGATCGCGTCGAGGGCGCGGCCCACAGTGCCGTGATAGAGGTACGCGGGCGGCTCGGACGGGGGCAGACCGAGGTCCACCGGGACGGTGTGGCCCTGGCTCGCCCGAATGCGGTCGCCGTCGATCGCGTAGCGCTGTTTGTCATTGGCGGCGACAACATGGTCGAGCTCGGCACGGGTGATGGGGAAGCCGTGCCGAGCCGCGGCCCGGAGCAGCTCGTCGATCGTCACCCAGCCGTTCGGGTCGAGACGGATCCCGATCCGCTCGGGCTGGTGCCGCAGATGCTTTGCGAGGTACTTGGACACCTTGACGGTGCGTCTCTCATCCATCCGGACAGCGTGCCTGTGGCGATCTCGCCGGCGCACCGGAATTAGCTCACGATTCGCACCAACGATTTTCGTCCACAGGTTTGATCCACAACCAACTGCGTTTATTCACAGGCTAATTGGCGATTCTGTGGACAAGTGGGGCCGCAATCAACCGTTTTGGTCAATTTGCTTTGATTCGTGGTGTGGTGTAGCAAGAGTATCCAATGTCCTTTTCTGTACCTCGCGTTCAGTGGCGGCGGCGACAAAGGCAGCGACGTTCTGCGGACCAACCAGACGCTGTACGGCCTGCATTGTTTCCGGTGGCAGTGGTACGGAACGCGGCTCGCTCGTCGAGGGTCCCGGGATGAGCGATGTGCCCGCGCCGAGATGGTGCTGCAGATGACGTGTGGCGAACGTCCGCATGGCCCGGGCCAGTTCCGCGTCCACTGTCTGCTGGGCGAGCGGGCGGAGCCGACGGACCAGCGAGGCGGCCTCGGCCGCATCCGCGTCCGTCGGTGGACGATGGCCGAGGTAGCGCGCGAACACATGCTCCGTGGTGAACTCCAGGAAACGGGAGGCGATTTGCTCGACCTGGCCGCGAAGTTCCCGCAGATGGCCGGAGATTGCGGTGAGCGGCACCCCTGCCGCATACAACTCGACTGCTACGGAGAGCTCTTGTGGGCTCGGGACCAGGAACTCGTCGACCCGGCCCGGGATGCACTCCAGTACGCCGAGCTCGACCGCCTCGGCGACCGCCTGATCGTCCTGCACGCCGCCGAACTTCGCATGCAGCTCGTCCCGGGTGATCCGGTCGGCCTGCTCGTCCGTCCACGGGCCGTGCACCTCGGCGACGAGCCCGAGCACTCCGCCCAGCCCGCGTCCCGCGTCCCACGCCTCCAGCAGTTCCTTGATGCTGGCCAGCGTGTAACCGCGGTCCAGCAGGTCGGCGATCTGCCGGAGCCGGGCGAGATGCGTGTCCCGGTACACATTGGCCCGGCCGCGCCGCTCCGGCGTCGGCAGCAGCCCCCGGTCCTGATAGGCCCGGATCGTGCGGACCGTGGCACCGCTCGCATGTGCCAGGTCCTCGATCCGGTACTCGGCGGCAGAACGCGTCGTTGCCGCGGACGGCCCGGTCCCGCTCACAGCGGTGGCTTCAGCCGGGCGATCCCGCGCAGCGCGCCGGGACTGAGCCGGGACAGGAGCAGGGCGGCACGTGCCTCCGGCGTCACCGGCACCACGGCCCGGTTGTGCGCCACGGCCTCGAGGATCGCGTCGGCGACCTTCTCCGGCGGGTAATTGCGGAGCCCGTACAGCCGGCTGGTCCGCTTCCGCAGACGCTCCTCCTCATCGGCGTCGGCCCCGGCGAAGTGCGCGGTCGCCGTGATGTTGGTGTTCACGATGCCGGGGCAGATGGCGCTGACCCCGATCGACCGCTCGGCCAGTTCGGCCCGCAGGCACTCGCTGAGCATCAGCACGGCCGCCTTGGAGGTGCTGTACGCGGGCAGCGCCCGGGACGGCTGATACGCGGCGGCGGAGGCGGTGTTGACGATATGGCCGCCCTGGCCGCGCTCGGCCATCTGCCTGCCGAAGATCAGGCAGCCGCGGATGACGCCCCACAGATTGACGTCCAGGACGTTCTTCCAGTCCTCGCTCGTGGTTTCCAGGAAGGAGCCGGACAGACCGATCCCGGCGTTGTTGACCAGGACGTCGACGATGCCGTACTCGGCGGCGACCTTCTCGGCGAGCTTCTCCATCGCCTGCTCGTCGCTGACGTCCACCGCCTCGCCCCAGGCGGCGGGCGAGCCGATCAGACGGGCCATCTCGGCTGTTCTGGCCGCCCCTTCCGCGTCACGGTCCACGGCCACCACCCGGGCGCCGGCCTCCGCGAACGCGAACGCGGTGGCCCGCCCGATCCCGCCCGCCGCGCCCGTCACCAGGACCAGCTGACCGCCGAACCGGTCGGCGTACGCACCGGTCGGTGCGGTGTCCGGGGTCGGCCGCCCGTCTTCCGTCGCCGACTCATTCGTGGCGACGAACTCGCTGATCCAGGAGGCAAGCTGGTCCGGGCGGGTGCGCGGCACCCAGTGCTTGGCCGACAGGGACCGCCGTACCAAGTGCGGCACCCACAGCTCCAGTTGGTCGTACAGCTTCTCCGAAAGGAAGATGTCACCCGTCGGCGTGATCAGCTGGACCGGCACATGCGCGTACGCATCGGCACGCGGTCCGCGCAGCCGGGCGCGGACGTTGTCCCGGTAGAGCCAGGCGCCGTGAGCCGCGTCGTTCGGCAGGGACAGCGTCGGGTAGTCGCCCGCGGGCACCTTCTCCATCCGCTGGAGTATCCGAGGCCACTGCTTGCCGAGCGGGCCGCGCCAGGCGAGCTCCGGCAGCACCGGTGTGTGCAGCATGTACACGTACCAGGACTTGGCCCCCTGGCCGAGCAGCTGACCGACCCGGCGGGGGGTGGGCCGCGTCATCCGCTGCTTGATCCAGTGCCCGAAGTGGTCCAGGGAGGGGCCCGACATCGACGTGAAGGAGGCGATCCGGCCCTCGGTGCGTCTGACCGTCGCGAACTCCCACGACTGGACCGAACCCCAGTCGTGCCCGACCAGGTGCACCGGCCGGTCCGGACTCACCGCATCGACGACGGCAAGGAAGTCGTCGGTGAGCTTCTCCAGGGTGAACCCGCCGCGCAGCGGCTCCGGAGCCGTCGACCGGCCGTGGCCGCGCACGTCGTACAGGACGACGTGCCACTGCTCGGCCAACTGCACCGCGAGCTGCGTCCAGACTTCCTTGCTGTCCGGATAGCCGTGCACCAGCACGACCGTCGGACGCGTCTCGTCGCCCAGCTCGGCGACGCACAGCTCGATCCCGCCCGTACGCACCCGGTGTTCGCGGAACCCCGGCACATCCTGCAGCCTCACGCCGCCCCCTCTCCTCGGCCCGGCGCCGCACATGCGGCAGATCGTCGTCCAGCCAGAAGGCGCTCTGCGCGGGGTCCTTGGAATCGGTGACGACCAGGATCTCCTCGAACTTCGCGCCCGTACCCAGGAATCCGAGATGGGGCTCGACCGCCCACCCCTCGCTCGCGCAGCCACTCCCGCTGCATCCGGGCCGCCTCGCGCTCCGTCACCCCTGGTTCGAGCCGTGCGGCGACCGCCTCCGCGCAGGCGTACGCGAGGCGTTGCACCTCTCTGAACCCCTTGAGCCCCTGGGGCAGTCCGTCCTTCACCGGTGAGGCCATGCCGCCGTCCGTCCCATGCCGTGTGCGGTACGTGCTCGTAACATGACACTGATGAATGTGACAATGTCCGGAGGCTGCGTCAAGGGGTGCGCAGGACCTGTGGACAACTCCCGAGCTCTCCCCTCCGGCCCTGCTCCCGGCCACCACCCCATACCTTCGTCGTCCTCCCTCCCGGGGTCCCCCTACGGGGCCGTACGACTGAAGGCTGACGCGGATCCAACCGCCTGGTCTGACGACCGGTGTGGCCCGCGCCACTACCGTCGAAGATGTGACTGTGATCGCGACCGAAAGCCTGAGTAAGCGGTTCCCCCGGGTGACCGCGCTTGACCGGCTCTCCCTGGACATCGGGCCTGGTGTAACCGGCCTGGTGGGCGCCAATGGAGCCGGCAAGTCCACACTGATCAAGATCCTGCTGGGTCTGTCCCCCGCCACCGAAGGCCGGGCCTCGGTGCTCGGGCTGGACGTCGCCACCAGTGGTGCGGCCATCCGGGAACGGGTCGGCTACATGCCCGAGCACGACTGCCTGCCGCCGGACGTCTCGGCCACCGAGTTCGTCGTCCACATGGCGCGGATGTCCGGACTGCCGCCGACGGCAGCGCGCGAGCGCACCGCCGACACACTGCGACACGTCGGTCTGTACGAGGAGCGCTACCGCCCCATCGGCGGCTACTCGACCGGCATGAAGCAGCGCGTGAAGCTGGCCCAGGCGCTGGTCCACGACCCGGAGCTGGTTCTCCTCGACGAGCCGACCAACGGCCTGGACCCGGTCGGCCGCGACGAGATGCTCGGCCTGATCCGCCGCGTCCACACCGACTTCGGCATCTCGGTGCTGGTGACCTCCCACCTTCTGGGAGAACTGGAGCGCACCTGCGACCATGTCGTCGTCATCGACGGCGGCGCGCTGCTGCGCTCCAGCTCCACCAGCGACTTCACCCGGACCACCACGACCCTCGCGGTCGAGGTCACCGACAGCGACGCCCACCCCGACGGCACGGACGCACTGCGCCGGGCGCTCACGGCAGCCGGTGTCAGTCTTCTGGGCCGCGACGGAATCGAGGCGGACGGTCTGCCGGGCGCCGGTCACATCCTGCTGATCGAGGCCACCGGCGAGGAGACGTACGACGTCGTCCGCGACAGCGTCGCCGGGCTCGGACTCGGTCTCGTACGGATGGAACAGCGGCGCCACCACATTGCCGAGGTCTTCCGTACCGAAGGCACCGCAGAGACCGCGGAGACAGTCCTGACCGGAGCCGCACAGCAGAAGGGGAGCGGTCGCGATGAGCACTGAGACCGGGACCGTGACCGGGGGCGAGACCACCCGGATCCACAACATCGGGTACCGCGCCTACGACGGCCCGCGCCTGGGCCGCGGCTATGCCCGCCGTTCCCTCTACTCGCAGTCGTTGCGGGGCTCCTTCGGACTGGGCCGTTCAGCCAAGTCCAAGGTGCTGCCGATGCTGCTCTTCGGCGTGATGTGCCTGGTTGCGCTGATCATCGTGGCCGTCGCGATGGCCACGCCCAACGCGACGAAGCTCGTGATCAAATACACGGACTTCGCGATCTATCTGCAGGCTGTCATCGGCCTCTTCATCGCCTCGCAGGCACCGCAGTCCGTCTCCCGGGACCTTCGCTTCAAGAGTGTCCCGCTGTACTTCTCGCGCCCCATCGAACGGGTCGATTACGTCGTCGCCAAGTACGCCGCCATGGCATCCGCCCTGTTCATCCTCACCGCGACACCGCTTCTCGTGATGTATGTGGGAGCCCTGCTCGGGAAGTTCGACTTCGCCGACCAGACGAAGTGGTTCGGGCAGGGGATGGTGTCGGTGGCGCTGCTCTCCCTGCTCTTCGCCGGACTCGGCCTGGTGGTGGCGGCACTGACTCCGCGCCGCGGCTTCGGTGTTGCCGCGGTGATCGCCGTACTGACCATCTCGTACGGAGCGGTCTCCACCGTCCAGGCCATCGCCTGGGGGCAGGGCTCGCCCGGCGCCGTGCAGTGGCTGGGGCTCTTCTCGCCCCTCACGCTGATCGGCGGCGTACAGAGCGCGTTCCTCGGTGCCACCTCCGCTTTCCCCGGAGGCGAATCACCGGGCGCCGGGGCAGGTGTGGTGTATCTGATCGTTGTCCTCGCGCTCGTCGCCGGCTCGTACGCCGTACTGATGCGCCGCTACCGGAGGGTCGGGCTGTGACCACCATCGAGATCGACCACACCTCGCGCTGGTTCGGCAATGTGGTCGCCGTCAACGACGTCAGCATGACCGTGGGACCCGGGGTGACCGGACTGCTCGGTCCCAACGGGGCGGGTAAGTCCACCCTGATCAACATGATGGCCGGGTTCCTCGCGCCGTCGACCGGCAAGGTCACTCTCGACGGCGCGCTGATCTGGCGCAACGAGGAGGTGTACCGGCAGATCGGCATCGTCCCGGAGCGGGAGGCGATGTACGACTTTCTCACCGGCCGCGAATTCGTCGTCGCCAACGCGGAACTGCAGGGACTCGACGAGGCTGCCGCGCAGAAGGCGCTGGCCACGGTCGAGATGGAGTACGCGCAGGACCGCAAGATCGCCACGTACAGCAAGGGCATGCGCCAGCGCGTGAAGATGGCGTCCGCGCTGGTCCACGAGCCGTCCGTGCTGCTGCTCGACGAACCGTTCAACGGGATGGACCCCCGCCAGCGGATGCAGCTGATGGAGCTGCTGCGGCGGATGGGCGCCGAGGGCCGTACGGTCCTCTTCTCCTCCCACATCCTCGAAGAGGTCGAGCAACTCGCCTCGCACATCGAGGTGATCGTGGCCGGACGGCATGCAGCGTCCGGTGACTTCCGGAAGATCCGCCGGCTGATGACGGACCGTCCGCACCGCTATCTCGTACGGTCCAGCGACGACCGCGCCCTCGCCGCCGCGCTCATCTCCGACCCGTCGACGGCCGGGATCGAAGTCGACCTGAGCGAACAGGCGCTGCGCATCCAGGCGGTCGACTTCGGGCGGTTCACCACGCTGCTGCCGAAGGTCGCGCGGGAACACGGCATCCGTCTGCTGACCGTCTCGCCGTCCGACGAGTCCCTCGAATCAGTCTTTTCCTATCTTGTAGCGGCCTGAAAGGAGCTGTGAAGCGTCATGTACAACCCCACAGTCGCCCGGCTCACCTACCGGGCCCTGCTCGGCCGGCGCAGGGCTGCGATCCTCTTCGTTCTGCCCGCCCTGCTGATCGTCATCGCCGTCGCGGTACGGGCGTTCGCCGGGGCCGATGACCAGGTCGCCACCGATGTGCTGGGCGGTTTCGCCATCGCCACGATGGTGCCGCTGATCGGTGTGATCGCCGGTACGGGGGCCATCGGCCCCGAGATCGACGACGGATCGATCGTCTATCTGCTGGCCAAGCCGGTGAAACGGCCGACGATCATCTTCACCAAGCTGATCGTGGCGATCGCCGTGACGATGGTCTTCTCCGCCCTGCCGACTTTCGCCGCGGGCATGATCCTCAACGGCAACGGCCAGCAGATCGCGGTGGCGTACACGATCGCGGCGCTGGTCGCCTCCATCGCGTACAGCGCGCTGTTCCTGCTGCTCGGTACGGTCAGCAGGCATGCGGTGGTCTTCGGCCTGGTCTACGCGCTGGTGTGGGAGGCGCTCTTCGGCAGCTTCGTGCCCGGGGCGCGCACGCTCAGCGTGCAGCAGTGGTCGCTCGCACTTGCCGAAAGGGTCGGCGGGGAAGGTGCGATCACCTCAGAGGTCGGACTGCCGCTCGCGACGGTTCTGCTGGCGGCTGTCACGGTGCTGGCCACTTGGTACGCGGGTCAGAAACTGCGCACGCTGAAGCTCGCCGGCGAGGAGTGAGCCGAAGGGCTCTGCTGCCCCCTGTGCCCGTCAACCCCTGCCCGTCGGACGGGGGTTGACGCATGAACGGACAGCCGTGCGCGTAACTGTACGTTTATCGGCTCGTTGTTCAGGGTGCGTGGAGGCAATTGGGATCCGTGGCGTCGTAGCGTTCGTGAAATTGGGGATTGCCGGCTCCGGCGAGGCAGCGCCGGCCGGGTCGGTCATCGGGTGAGTGGCACCGTGAGCGACCTCCGCCCCTGAAGCCCGGGGAGAGGGCCCCCATCGTCGTTTTCGCGAACGGAAGACATGCTCATGCCCACGGAAGTCGCCCTGCTCGAATCGCGCGCGCTGCGCGTCGAGCAAATGGGGCGCGTCGATGTCCTCGACAAGGTGAAGAGCCTTGTCATGCTCCCTGACGGAATTCACGTCCGCACAGAGGACGCGGCTCGCTACTTCGAAGTATCCACAGCCTCTGTCAGAAGGCTGACCGACCGGCACCACAAGGAGTTCGCGGAGAACGGCATGTGCGTGCTGCGCGGTGCTGAGCTGCGGTCCTTCCATAGCGACATCGAGTCGCTATGGAAGGGCGAGGGGGTGAAAAGTTATCCACAGGCTGCCACTCAGCTGAGGCTGTTCACCCGCAGGACCGTGCTCAACGTCGCGATGCTTCTTCGCGATAGCGATATCGCTCGATGCGTCCGCACCTATCTGCTCGACGCGGAGGAGGATCTGCGGGCGGGGTACGCCTCGCTCGATCGGCGCGTCACCCGGGTCGAGAGCTGCCTGGCCGGAGTCGGCGTGGCGCTCCAGGAGCTCGGGCCGGTGCTCCACCGGATGTCGCACCGGCTCGACAGTCTCGACCGGAGGCTCGAGGCCACGAACCGGGTTGTCGGGGCCATGAGCGTCCGGCTCGGCGACATGTCCGAGGACATCGTCCGTATCGATGCCCGGATGGACGACTTCGTCCTTCAGCTCAAGGATCTGCGACGCCGTCGTAAGCGCCGCTGATCCCTGATCGACGCTCGCGGTCCGCCCCCGGCCCGGTCCGAACCAGCCGGCTGTGGGCCGCGAGCAATCACGTCGGTCGGGGCCCTGGCCGACGCTCGAAATAATGGGTGGCGGACAAGGGCCGCCCCGGGCACAGTGGTTGAGGAAGTGCACGCCACGGGGACCGGGAGAGGAGCGCGACGATGACCGGGAGTACGAGTCCGTCGAGTTCCCACCAGGGCGGCCCGGAGCAGGCGCCGGAGTAACCATCACCTCACTCCGCTGAGCCGCTCCCAGCAGGACGCCCGGGGCGGCTTTTTTGCGCGCATCGCGCGGCCGCCCACCCGGAGGATTGGCCGAGTGGTAAGGCAGCGGCTTGCTAAGCCGTGGTCGGGGCTGTTGACCCCGCGCGCGTTCGATCCGCGCATCCTCCGCACAGACATCCGGCGCGGACACCCCGCGCCGAGGCCGCACACGATCACGGGCCGGGCGCATGCCTGCACCCGGCCCGTGATTTTCCGCTTCGCGGGGTCCGTGGAGCCGTCTACAGCAGCTGCTCCAGCACCACAGCGATGCCGTCGTCCTCGTTCGAGGCGGTGATCTCGTGCGCGACGGCCTTCAGGTCGTCATGCGCGTTGGCCATCGCGACCCCGTGCTGCGCCCAGGCGAACATCGGGATGTCGTTCGGCATGTCACCGAAGGCGAGTGTGTCCGCCGCCTTCACACCCAGCCGGCGCGCCGCCAGTGAGAGCCCGGTCGCCTTGCTCAGCCCCAGCGGCAGGATCTCCACCACGCCCGGTCCTGCCATGACCACGTCCACCAGGCTGCCGACGGCCCCACGCGCTGCGTCCGCCAGTGTGTCGTCATCGAGTTCCGGGTGCTGGATGTAGACCTTGTTCAGGGGCGCGGACCACATCTCGGTCGTGTCCTTCACCAAGACGGCCGGCAGGGACCCTTCCTGTCCGCGGAAGCCGGGACCGACCAGCACCTCACCGTCGAGCCCGTCGCGGCTCGCCGCCAGCGCCAGCGGCCCGACCTCCGCCTCGATCTTGGAGAGCGCGAGGCCGGCGAGCTGGCGGTCCAGCGTCAGCGACGTCAGCAGCTTGTGCTCGCCCGCGTGGTAGACCTGCGCGCCCTGGCCGCAGACCGCGATGCCCTGGTAGCCCAGGTCGTCCAGGATGTGCCGGGTCCACGGGACAGCCCGCCCGGTGACGATGATGTGCGCGGCGCCGGCCGCGGTGACGGCGGCCAGTGCCGCGCGGGTGCGCTCGGAGACCGTGTCGTCGTTACGCAGCAGCGTCCCGTCGAGGTCAGTGGCGACGAGCTTGTACGGGAAGGTCACTTGGCGATCGGTTCCAGGACCTCGCGCCCGCCCAGGTACGGACGGAGCACCTCGGGCACCCGTACCGAACCGTCTGCCAGCTGGTGGTTCTCCAGGATCGCCACGATCGTGCGCGGTACGGCGCAGAGCGTGCCGTTCAGCGTGGCGAGCGGCTGAAGGACCTTCTTGCCGTCGCGGGTGTCGCGCATCCGGACGGAGAGGCGGCGCGCCTGGAAACCGTCGCAGTTCGATGCGGACGTCAGCTCGCGGTACTTGCCCTGGGTCGGGATCCACGCCTCGCAGTCGAACTTCCGGGAGGCCGAGGCCCCCAGGTCGCCGGTGGCGACGTCGATCACCTGGAACGGCAGCTCGAGGGCGGTGAGCCACTGCTTCTCCCAGTCCAGGAGCCGCCGGTGCTCCGCCTCGGCGTCCGCCGGGTCGACGTACGAGAACATCTCGACCTTGTCGAACTGGTGGACGCGGAAGATGCCCCGGGTGTCCTTGCCGTACGTACCGGCCTCACGGCGGTAGCACGGCGAGAAGCCCGCGTAGCGGAGCGGCAGCTTGTCCGCGTCGATGATCTCGTCCATGTGGTACGCGGCGAGCGGGACCTCGGAGGTGCCGACCAGGTAGTAGTCGTCCTTCTCCAGGTGGTACACGTTCTCTGCGGCCTGGCCGAGGAAGCCGGTGCCCTCCATGGCGCGTGGGCGGACCAGCGCGGGGGTCAGCATCGGGATGAACCCGGCCTCGGTGGCCTGCGCGATCGCGGCGTTGACGAGGGCGAGCTCCAGCAGCGCGCCGACACCCGTCAGGTAGTAGAAGCGCGAGCCGGACACCTTGGCGCCGCGCTCCATGTCGATCGCGCCGAGCGCCTCGCCGAGCTCCAGGTGGTCCTTGGGTTCGAAGCCCTCGGCGCCGAAGTCGCGGATGGTGCCGTGCGTCTCCAGGACGACGAAGTCCTCCTCGCCGCCGATCGGCACGTCCTCGTGGACGATGTTGCCGAGCTGCAGCAGCAGGCTCTTGGCCTCCGCGTCGGCCTCGTCCTGCGCCGCGTCGGCCGCCTTGACATCGGCCTTCAGCTGCTCGGCCCTCTTGAGCAGCTCGATGCGCTCCTCGGGAGAAGCCTTGGGGATGAGCTTTCCGAGCGACTTCTGCTCGGAACGGAGTTCGTCGAAGCGGACACCGGACGACCTGCGCCGCTCGTCGGCGGAGAGAAGGGCGTCGACGAGCGCGACGTCCTCTCCACGGGCGCGCTGGGAGGCGCGAACACGGTCGGGGTCCTCACGGAGCAGGCGAAGGTCAATCACCCCTCCAGGCTACCGGTGTGCGCTTCCGTAGCTCGAACCGATATTGCCAAGCGTGTCACTTTGCCCGAATTGCCGGAATTGGTAAAAGGGAGGGGAAACATCGCCCGTGATCGATCCCGGCTGTCAATAGGGAGCCCCTATTCCCCTAAATGGGGCAGAAAGGGCTTTCGCTCTTGACGTATCGGCCGTGCGTACAGGGGGAGTTGAGGGCGCTTGTCCACAGGAGCGGGAAGTCCTCCAGGGTTATCCACAGGCTGTGGGGGAGATCTGTGGATACGGGAAGAGATCATTCCGAAAGCCGCATGAGGGCTCATGGATTCCCCGTTCAAGCTCACTTCACACACTCATTCGGGTGGGAATTCCTCGCCCTAAGGAGTTGATCAATGGAATTGAGATGACACGGGCAGCCTGTAGCCCTGTGGGCGGATGTGGGGCGAGTGGGGCGATTTGTCGACCATGTCATGTTGAGGTGTCGACTTGTCCCCAGGTCGAGAACCAGCCCTGTGGATAACTCTTGTGGATTGTGAAAATCGGCAGGTAATACCGGCGATGTGCGCGCAGCCGTTGCAGGAAACCCACCCCCGCCATCGGCCCAGGCGCCGGGCCGGAGCTTCGGCGCCGGCCGTCACCCCAGGCCATCAGGCCCGATCGTCCGGTTCCCGGTCAGGAGCGGCCGTCCTGGACCCGGGCCAGCCAGTCCGAGGCGTCCGTGAACTCCCTGTCCGACGTCCCGTCGCGCAGCGGTCGCACGTCCTCCGGCGCCACCCCCGCGCGCGGATACGAACCGAGGAACCGCACCTTCGGGCAAATCCGCTTCAGCCCCATCAGCGCCTCCCCGACGCGACGGTCCGCGATGTGTCCCTCGGCGTCGACCGCAAAGCAGTAGTTCCCGATGCCCGCCCCGGTCGGCCGCGACTGGATCAGCATCAGGTTCACCCCGCGCACCATGAATTCCTGGAGGAGTTCGAGCAGTGCGCCGGGGTGGTCGTCGCCCAGCCAGATGACCACCGACGTCTTGTCCGCGCCGGTCGGCGCCGCGGGCCGGGCAGGGCGCCCCACCAGCACGAAGCGCGTCTGCGCGTTCTCCGCGTCGTGGATCTCCGTCACCAGCGGTTCGAGGCCGTAGGTGGCCGCCGCGAACTCGCCGGCGAAGGCGGCGTCGTACCGCCCTTCCTGCACCAGCCGCGCACCGTCCGCGTTGGACGCGGCCGACTCCCATACGGCCTCCGGCAGATGGGCCGCCATCCAGTTGCGTACCTGTGGCTGTGCTGCCGGGTGCGCGGTGACGGTCTTGATGTCGTGCAGCTTGGTGCCAGGCCGCACGAGCAGCGCGAAGGTGATGGAGAGCAGCACCTCGCGGTAGATCATCAGTGGTTCACCGGCGGTCAGCTCGTCGAGGGTCGCGGTGATGCCGCCCTCGACGGAGTTCTCGATCGGTACGAGGGCGGCTGCGGCAGCCCCGCTCCGTACCGCGTCCAGTGCCGCCGGTACGGAGACCATCGGGACGAGTTCCCGAGTGGCGGCTTCCGGGAGCGTACGGAGGGCGACCTCGGTGAAGGTGCCTTCGGGACCGAGATAGGCGTAGCGCGTGGCGGACATACCGTCACCCTAGTGCGCCTTGCCCGCTCAGGACTCCAGGAGCCGCTGCCCCACGTATTCCCCTTTCGCCGCACCGCCCGGCACTGCGAAGAGGCCGCTCGCCTCGTGCCGGACGAACGGCGACAGCGCATCGCCCCGGTCGAGTTTGCGCTGCACCGGTACGAATCCCTTCAGCGGATCCGCCTGCCAGCAGATGAACAGCAGCCCGGCGTCGGGAGTGCCGTCGGCCGCGGTGCCGTCGTGGTAGGAGAAGGGGCGCCGCAGCATCGCAGCCCCGCTGTTCCGCTCGGGGGAGGAGATCCGGGCGTGGGCGTTGTCCGGGATCAGCAGCCTGCCGTCGGGGCCCGCCTTGTCGAGGTCCATCGGGGTGGTCTCGGTGCCACCGCTCAGCGGCGCGCCGTCCGACTTGCGCCGCCCTATGACCCGCTCCTGCTGTGCCACCGGGAGTTTTTCCCAGTCGTCGAGCAGCATCCGGATCCGCCGGACGACCGCGTAGGAGCCACCGGCCAGCCAGGCGTACTTCGCCTCGTCGCCCGCCTTCGGCTGAGACGGTACGAAGATGCGCCGGTCGAAGTCGCTCTCCGAGGGTTTCGGGTTCCCGGTGCCGTCGATCTGCCCCATCAGATTGCGGGCGGTTGCCGGCGCGGCCGTGGCACCGGGGGTGCGGTTGAAACCGTTCATCTGCCAGCGGACCCGGGCCGTCGTGGCGGCCTCCTTCTGGATGGCGCGCAGGGCGTGGAAGGCGACGAGCGCGTCGTCGGCGCCGATCTGCACCCAGAGGTCGCCGTGGGAGCGCTTGGCGTCGAGCCGGTCGGCGGAGAACGGCGGCAGGGGATCCAGCCCGGGCGGCCGGTGGTCCGCCAGGCCCGTGCGTTCGAAGAAGGTGTGCCCGAAGCCGAAGGTGATGGTCAACGAGGAGGGTCCGGCGTCCAGCGCTATCCCGGTGTCGTGTTCCGTGCCGTCCGCGCTGCCCCCGCGGGTGGGTTCGCCGGCCATCAGGCGCTGGGCCACGGCCGACCAGCGGCGCATCAGGGCGGCGGCTTCCTTCCGCCCGGTGCCGGGTGCCAGGTCGAAGGCGACGAGATGCCCACATGCTTGAAGCGGAGTGGTGATCCCCGGTTGATGTTTCCCGTGAAACATTTCCTCGGTCGAGCCGAGCGTCGTCAGTGCTGTCGGCCCGTCGGGGCGGGCTGCGGCGTAACCGATCGCACCACTTGCCGCGCCCAGCACCACTCCGGTCGCCCCGGCCGCACCCACGGTGCCGAGCAACCGCCGCCGGGAGATCTCGCCGGTGGAGCTCTCCCCGTTGTTTCCGCTCTTCTTGCTGTCTGTGCTCACGATCCCGCTCAGCCGATCTTCACGTTCTTGCCCATAGTGGTCTGATCGATGTCCGACGTACGGACCGTCACCGCGACCGTCCAGTCGCCCGCCATCGGGATCTGGACGCCGCTCGCCGTCCAGTGCCCCTCGGTGAGCCGGTCGGGGAGGACGGGCAGCGGCCCGATGCCCTTGGACTTCAGGGTGAAGGCGAGCTTCACCTCGGGGACGTCCATGGGCTGTCCGTCGGATCCGTCGATCCAGAGGTGAACCCCGTTGGTGCCGGTACGGCCGGGGTCGATGTCCATCCGGACCGTTCCCTTGCCGTTCCGGCCTCCGGTGTCGAACGGCAGGCTCAGCGTGACGGGTCCTTCGGCCGCGGGCGCGGATGCGCCGGTCGAGGCCCGGGCCGCTTCCTCCTCGGTACGTCCCGGCTCGGTCGAGGTCAGTACGGTCGTCACTGCCAACAGCGCCACCGCGACGCCCACTTCCGTCAGCACGGAACGGCGGAGTCCGGACCGCTCGCGGTCGGTATCGCGGATCCGCTTCTTCGTGGCGGCTGCCACAGCGGCTTTCTGCCGGGCGAGCTGGGCGGCCCGTGACGGGTCCTCGGACTCGTGGGCAGGTTCGCTCTCCACCTCGGCGGAGGCATCCGCGTCCAGCTGGGGGTCCGCGGCGATCCCGACCTCGGTCGGCGCTTCCGTCAGCCGAGCCGTCCATTGCCGCGAGATCCACGCGACCCCGACCAGTACGGCGACGAGGCCCACCTTTACGAGCAGCAACTGCCCGTACCCCGTGCCCGTGAGCGCGGACCAGGAGCCCACCTGGCGCCAGGACTGGTAGAGCCCGGTCGCGGTGAGTACGAGCACGCTGCCGAACGCGATACGGGAGAAGCGCCGTACCGCCGTGGCTCCGATGTCCGGGGTCCGGTACAGCGCGATCAGGAGCGCTGCGAGTCCGCCCAGCCAGGCGGCGACGGCGAGCAGATGCAGCACGTCGACCGGCATGGCGATACCGGGCTGGATCCCGGTCGAGGCGTGCTCGGCGAGCGCCCACGTTCCGGCGATCCCGGCGGCGATGACCGCGCCGCCGATGGCCAGTCCGAACGTGAGGTCCTTCTTCTCCCGCTCGTCCTCGCGCTTCGCGTACGCCCCGAACAGGACGGCGATGAAGAGTGCGGCGGCCCCGAGCAGCAGCAGCCGTGAGACCAATGCGGCCCCGGGCTTGGTCTCGAGCACGGCCTTCAGGCCGTCCAGGTCGAAGGCGTCCGCGAGCTTCCCGGAGCCGGTGTACGGGCTCCGCAGGAACAGCATGGCCAGGGTGGCCGCGGTGAGGGTCAGCCAGCCGCGCACGACCAGACGCTGCAGCGGGCGCGCGCCCGCCCCGCGCTGCCAGCAGGCCAGGATGAAGGCCGCGCCACCGGCCAGCACGATGAACCCGGCGTACGCGGCGTACCGCGCGATGTCGTAGAGCGTGCCGACCAGGCCACCGCCGGCCTTGTCCGACGGGAGGGCGACGGTGGTCTCGGAGGGGGCCCCGATGGAGAAGGTGAAGGCACCGGAGACCGGATGGCTGTCCGCGGAGACTGCCTGCCAGGCCACGGTGTACGTACCGTCGGGCAGCCCGGAGTGGAGCGTGACGCCGTACTTCACGGTGGAGCCGCTCTGCAGATCACGCGGAGCCGCACCGGTGTCGGCGCGCTTGCCACCGGGGTCCAGGATCCGGATGGAATCGTCGCCCATGGCGACCTGCTCGGAGAAGGTGAGCGTGACCTCCTTGGGTGCGGTGGCGACCACCGCCCCGTCCTGCGGATCGCTCCCGGTGAGCGCGGCATGTGCGGACGCGGGTGCCGCGCCGCCCAGCAGCAGGCCCGCCACCATGGTGACGAGCGCGGCGAGGAATGCGGCCGCGGCGAGTGGCCGGCGCATCGGGGGCACGGACGGGGACGGCCCGAAGTGCGGGGCGGTGGCTGTCATGGTGTGTCAGTCCCTCACTGCTTCTTCGGGTTGTGGGTGGTCTCCTTCACAGGAAGGTCGACCGTTATCGGGTCGGCCTTCTCGAAGTGCAGTTCCACGGTCACCGTCCCGCCCTGCTTGGGCCGCTCCTTGAGCGCGGTGAACATGATGTGGCTCCCGCCGCGCTCCAGATCCAGCTCGCCGTCGGCGGGCACCTCGAAGGACGTCACCATGCGCATCGTCTGGTTCTTCGTCTCGTGGATCGTGACGTGGTCCGAGAGCGGGCTGGTGACCGACGTGAGCCGGTCGGAGCTGCCGCCGGTGTTCCGCACGACGAGGAAGCCCGCCGCCATGTCGCTGACGGGCTGCGGCATGTACGCGCCGGTCACCTTCAGCTCGGGCTTGCTGTCCGAGGCCGAGCATCCCGCAAGCGCCAGCCCGGTGGTGAGGGCGAGGGCGCCGGCGAGGGTGGTGCGGCGGTTCACGGAGTCT
Source organism: Streptomyces sp. NPDC048411 (assembly GCF_040704695.1). NCBI lineage: Bacteria > Bacillati > Actinomycetota > Actinomycetes > Kitasatosporales > Streptomycetaceae > Streptomyces > Streptomyces sp. NPDC048411. The sequence continues at coordinate 7,986 of NZ_JBEZKL010000066.1, read as the reverse complement.
CCCCCTTGATGATCTTGGGGAGGTCCTTGGTGTAGTCGTCGGGCGAGGTGTCCTCGCTGTACAGCACGTACCCCTTGTCGGTCTTCGGGGAGAACGCGATGACCTGCGACCCGTGCATCGAGACGACCGTGCCGTCCTTCTCCTTCTTCGGCGGGTCGATGCCGATGCCGATCTGGCGTGCGCCCGCTTGGATGGTCGAGAAGTCGCCGGTGAGGCCGATGAAGGAGGCGTCCTGGGCCTTGAGCCAGCTGCCCAGCGAGGACGGGGTGTCCCGCTCGGGGTCGGTGGTGACGAAGACGACCCGCAGCTTGTCCTGGTCGGCCTTGGGCAGGGACTTCTTGGCGATGGCGATGTTGCTCATGATCAGCGGGCAGACATCGGGACAGTTGGTGTAGCCGAAGTAGATGAGCGTCGGCCTGCCCTTGGTCTGCTCACGCAGGTCGTACTTCTTGCCGTGGGTGTCGGTCAGGACCAGATTGGGCTTGGTGAACGGCTGGTCGAGCACCGTCGCGGCCTTGGTCTTCGCCTCGGCGGAGACATCGGCGATGGGCTTCTTGGCACTGTCGTTGCCGCTGCCGCAGGCCGACAGTGAGAGTGCGGCCGCGGCGACGAACGCCGCGACCAGCACAGTTTTCTTACGCATGGATCGCTGATTCCTGATGGGTCGGTGAAAACGGTGGGGCTCTGGGCCCTCTGCCGGATCGGGCCGGGCTCCTGGGCCCGGCCCGATCCGGAAGGGCGGCCTGATCTGAAAGAGGGGGCCGGGGGTCTCAGGCGTTGCGGCGGCGGCCTGCGAGGAAGCCGAAGGTCACCCCCGCGATGCCGATGGCGATGCCGACCACTCCGAGGACACGAGCGGTGGTGTCACTGGAGGACGAGGCGGAGGCAGCTTCCGTGTGCTCGTCCTTCTTCTCGTCGGCGGTCGCCGCACCGCTCTTGTCGTCGGCGGTGCTGCCGTGCTCGTCGGCGGTCGCGGCGGTCAGCTTGAGGACCGGCGCCGGGCTCTCGGGCTCCTCGGCGCCGTCCTTCTGCTCCTCGATCCAGCGGACGACTTCCTTGTTGTCGTACGTCTGGATGGCCTTGAAGACCAGTTGGTCGGCGTCCTCGGGGAGCTGGCCGACGGAGAGCGGGAACTGCTGGAACTCGCCCGGGCGGATACCGAGGTCGTTCTTGCTGCCCTCGGCGGTCCAGGTGACCTTGGAGACGGCCTCGTTGATCTTCTGACCGTGCATGTCCAGCGGCTTTGCCAGCTTGCTCTTGGTGACGTCGATCTTCCAGCCGGGCACCGGCTGCGGCATCACGGAGGCCAGCGGGTGGTCGGTCGGGAAGTTGACCTCGAGCTTGGTCGTCGAGGCGTCGTCGCGCTCGTTGGGGACCTTGAAGTTGATCGTGGCGTAGCCGCCCTTGGCTGCCTCCCCCTGGGGTTGCACGCTGACGTGCGCGGAGGCAGTACCGGCGAGGATCAGCACGGTGGAGGCGGCGACGCCGCCGACCAGGGCGATGCGGGAAACGTTCATGGCAGGAATCACTCCACAGAAGCACGAAGGAAGGGTGGTCCGCCGCACAGGTGCGCGACGGCATCGCGACACCTCTTCCTCACGTGCGGCGTGCGTGCACCGTGCCGGGCGGGCGCCACCAGGCATGGGCCGGGTGATGACCGCGAACGGTTCGTGCGTGCTACGAGCGGAGGGTGTCGCGTCAGGCTGCGAGGGTGAATACGGACGGCGGCCCGCGCCTGATCACCTGGTGCTGCAGTGGATCGCCGGTGACCGGAGCCGGCGCGTCGGCTGCGGTACGGGGGGCGCGCGGCCCGGTCGCCGCCTCAACCGGGAGACCGGCCTGCAGCGCTCGTACGAGAACGAGCGCTGCCCGCAGCGCGCGCAACCGGGCCTCGGCCGCGAGCTGCTGGGCGCCGTGTGCGGACAGCCTGGCCAGCTTGAACAAGGCAATCTCGCCGCGCCGCAGCAGCCAGCCCGTGGCCAGCGCGGCCAGCAGATGGCCGAGCAGCATGGGCAGGCTGGGCAGCAGACCCGTGAGCGTCGGGTCGGTTCCGGCGGCGGCCATGGACTGATGGTCCATGCGTGTCACCGTCGCCGGATCGATGCCCGCGTTGCTGACGATGCGGTGGGCTTCGGTGGCGTTCAGCTGCGCCGGTCCGGCGCCGCACACCAGGCTTGCGGCGAACCGGACCAGGGAGCCGGTATCCGCCGCTGCCTGCGTCGGCGTACCGGACGCGCTGTGCGTGCCCAGCCCGAACAGGGTGTGCAGGGCGAGCTGTCCACCGGCCAAGGTGGTGGCGATGGACGGCAGGGAACGCTCGCGTCCGGCGAGCGCCACCACCACCGCGAAGACTCCGAGGAAGCCTGCGAGCAGTGTCCACCAGGGGACGACGGCGCAAGAGGCCAGTGCATGCCCTGCCGCGGACAGCGCGACACAGACCGCGGTGAACACCGCGGCCCTCAGGAGCCGCAGACCGGCTCCGGCGCGTGCGACAGGCGTAGACATGGCTGGGCCATCATCGCACTGCGTCCCGGGAATCGGTATGGCAGGCCCGGAAGGTCGCCTTCCGCCCGATTGGGTGCGTGGCGTTCCTGCTGTCGGGCCCGGCATACACGGGTGCTCCAAGTGCGGGTATCCGCCGAATGAGCGGTTTCACATCAGGTCTGTGCTTACGAACCGCCCAGCGCGGCAATACGTATCGGTATGTCGAGCCGCAGCCAGGAGGCTGGAGCATGAGCATGTGGTGGTCACTCCATCTGCGGCGCGAAGCTGCGAGCGTTCCGCTCGCCCGTCGTTTCCTGCTCGGCACCATGGAGACCGCCGGCGTGGATCCGGACATCTCCTTCGATCTGTCGGTCGCGCTCAGCGAAGCCTGTGCGAATGCCGTCGAGCACGGCGGGGACCGGAGGGACGCCGACGCCCCCGGGGCCCTATGGGACACATGGGAAGCCTGGGACGAGCAGTCCGGTTCGGCCTCCGGGCAGTACCGGGTCACCGCGTATCTGGACGGCGAGAAATGCCGTATCGAAGTCGCCGACTCGGGGCCCGGTTTCCCCGCGCGGTGCGCGCTTCGCACTGCTGATGAGCCGCAGTCGGATCAACATCAGCAGCAGTTCCTGCCGCCCGTCGACGCCGAGGACGGCCGGGGGCTCTGTCTGATCGAGCAGCTCGCCGACCATGTCCACTTCGGCAACCGGCCGGGCCGGGGCGCGGTGGTGAGCTTCGACAAGGTTCTGAAATGGCGGGAGGGCGCCCTGCTCATGGTGTCCTGAGCAGGGCGCCCTCCGGCGCACGAGTGCGGATTCCCGGTGGTCAGCCCTTGAGCTGGGCCATCCAGGCCTCGATCTCGTCGGCCTGGCGCGGCAGCTTGTCGGAGAGGTTCCGGTTGCCGTCCTCGGTGACGAGGATGTCGTCCTCGATCCGGACGCCGATGCCGCGGTACTCCTCCGGCACGGTCAGGTCGTCGGCCTGGAAGTACAGGCCCGGTTCGACGGTGAGGCACATGCCGGCCTCCAGCGTCCCGTTGACGTACGTGTCCGTGCGCGCAGTGGCGCAGTCGTGGACGTCCATGCCGAGCATGTGGCCCGTTCCGTGCAGGGTCCAGCGGCGCTGGAGACCCAGTTCCAGGACCTTCTCCACGGAGAGGTCGCCCAGCAGGCCCCAGGTGACGAGCTTCTCGGCGAGCACGCGCTGCGCGGCGTCGTGGAAGTCGCGGAAGGCCGCGCCCGGCTTGACGGCGGCGATGCCCGCCTCCTGGGCCTCGTACACCGCGTCGTAGATCTTCCGCTGCAGCGGCGTGAACGTGCCGTTGATGGGAAGGGTCCGGGTCACGTCGGCGGTGTAGAGGTCGTTGGTCTCGACGCCGGCGTCGAGCAGCAGCAGCTCACCGGAGCGCACGGGGCCGTCGTTGCGCACCCAGTGCAGGGTGGTGGCGTGCGGGCCGGCCGCGCAGATCGAGCCGTAGCCGATGTCGTTGCCCTCGACGCGGGCGCGCAGGAAGAACGTTCCCTCGATGTAGCGCTCGCTGGTGGCCTCGGCCTTGTCGAGGACCTTCACGACGTCCTCGAAGCCGCGCGCCGTGGCGTCGCAGGCCTTCTGAAGCTCTGCCGCCTCGAAGGCATCCTTGATCAGTCGCGCCTCGGAGAGGTAGACCTTCAGTTCCTCGTCGCGCTCCGCGGTGACCTTGTCGGTGAGCGCGGCCTCGATGCCCGCGTCGTGGCCGCGGAGGTTGCGGACCGGGCCGGTGGCCTCGGCCAGCGCGGCCGGGAGCTCGCGTACATCCTTCGCCGGGAGGCCCAGCAGCTGCTCGGCCTCGGTGAGGGAGTGGCGGCGGCCGACCCACAGCTCGCCCTGGCCGTCGAGCCAGAACTCGCCGTTCTCCCGGTTGGAGCGCGGCAGCAGGTAGATCGTCGCCTCGTGGCCGTCGTCCTTCGGCTCCAGGACGAGCACACCGTCCTGGGTCTGGTCGCCGGTGAGGTACGCGTACTCGGTGGACGCGCGGAAGGCGTACTCGGTGTCGTTGGCGCGGGTCTTCAGCTTGCCTGCGGGAATGACCAGGCGCTCGCCGGGGAAGCGGGCGGACAGTGCGGCGCGGCGGTCGGCGGTGTGACCGGCCTGCGCGATCGGCTCGAGGCCGTGCAGCTCGGTGTCGGCCCAACCCGACTTCATACTGGCGGCGAGCTCATCGGAGACGCCCGGGTACAGGCCGTTCTTCCGCTGCTTGACGGTCTCGGCCTCTTCGGTCTCCGGGTTCTCCGGGACGAGCTCCTCAGACACGGCTTGACTCTCCTTGATACGACACTGGATCTCGTCCATCGTACGGGCGCACGGAAGGGGGCCCAGGGCCGTAGGACCTCTTACACACGGAAGCCGGGAGACACCACTCAGCCGAAATGATGTGGTTCAGTCGAAGCGTGCGGCGAGGATCACGACGTCCTCCGTGCCGTCGGCGAGGTCGAGCCCGTTCGGAAGGACGGTCCGCAGGACGTGGTCGGCGACGAACCCGGCGTCGTGGCGCAGCGCCCTCGGCACGCTCGCGGCTGCCGAGTGCAGCCGTGCGAACGCCCGGTCCATCGAGTCGCCGGTGCGGCGCAACAGCCCGTCGGTGTAGAGCAGCAGGGTCTCGCCGGGCGCCGGGGCGATTTCCACGCTCGGCGCTTCCCAGCAGGCAAGCATGCCCAGCGGTGCGGACAACGAGGTCTCGACGAACTCCGTGCGCCGGTCGCCGATCACCAGTGGCGGGGTGTGCCCTGCGCCGGCCAGCAGGATCCTGTGGCGGGCGGGTTCGCAGTAGGCGAAGAGCGCGGTCGCGGACCGGGCGGGTTCGGTGAGCCGCAGCAGCAGTTCCAGATCGGACAGGACGGCGACCGGATCCTCGCCCTCCATCACCGCGTACGCCCGCAGGCCCGCCCGCAGCCGGCCCATGGCGGCCAGGGCGCTCGGCCCGGAGCCGCCCACCGAACCGACGGCGAGACCGAGTGCGCCCTCCGGCAGCGTCAGCGCGTCGTACCAGTCACCGCCGCCGCACGGTGCCGTGCGATGGCGGGCGGCCAGCTGTACGCCGGTGACCCGGGGCAGTCGGCTGGGCAGCAGTTCCTCCGTGATGGTGGCGACGTCGGCCCTGGCCCGTTCCAGCTCCAGCAACCGGGCCAGATGCTCACTCGCGTAGCCGGCATACAGGCCGACGAGATGACGTTGGCGCTCCAGCGGCTCGGCGGGCTCGTCGTACAGCCAGACGGCTGCGCCGAGTCGTCCGGTCGCGTCGGTGGTGATCGGCAGGGCGTAGCTGGCGGCGTATCCGAGCCGGGCGGCGACCTCGCGGTGGCGGGGGTCCACGCTTGCGTCGCCGAGAAGGTCAGGGCTGGTCAGCGGGGTTTCGGTGGCCGGAAGACCGTCCAGGATCCGTCCGTACGAGGTAGCGCTGCGCGGCACCGTCTCGATGTGCCCGAGCTCGGCATGGGCGAGCCCGAGACCGATGGTGGAGACCGGGCCGCGACAGTCGGAGGGTTCGAACACGATCAGTCCGCGGCGGGCGCCGACGAGAGCCGCGCCGGCATCCAGAAGTTCGTGCAGTGCGTCGTCGAGGGTGCTGGTTCTGGCCAGTCGCTCGGTGAGTTCATGGAGCGTAGTGAGGTCGGACACCCAGCCGGCCAGACGGTCCTGGATGAAGGCTCCCGGTGACGCGGCCACATCGGCCAGGGGCCCGGCAGTGTGCGCTGAAACAGGAACCATGGGATCGATTCCAGCCACTTTCGGTAGGTGAGGGGCGCTCATGGCAACCGGCTTTCCGACCAGTGCGTTTCGTCGAATAGCATCGCAAACCCCCATGTCATTCTGCGCCGCTATCAGTGCATCCACATGTACACGCACAAGTGAGCCGATGTCCAGCATTGTCCCTACGGCATTTGTGGTGTCCGTGGGGCCAGCAAGTTGGCCAAAAAATGCACCCTATGGCGGCTAATTGCGGTCGACTGGGTCTGGCTCGACAGGAGGTGCCCGCGGGGTGAAGTCCCGGCGGGAGCGTCATTCCGGGCCTGCGGGGTACGTAATCGGTGAGGAACCAGGGGCAGTTCCGGTCGCCCCGGAACCTGGCAGAGAGCCCGGGCGTCCTCACTACGACGACCGCGCCCCACCCCCGAGTGGCGGGGTTGTGCACCATCGGACGGCAGGCGCGATGCGCGCTGCCCCTCGCCATGCTTTTGGCTGGACCTGGCTCAGCTCGACTCGGCTCACGCTCGGTACCGACGGGTGACCCCGTACCGCAGATATAGAGAGCATGTACGCACGGTGAAGTACTGCATACGTGATGTGACGTACGCGTTATGTGATGTGGCCCTCGGCGTTCAACGGAAAGGAACGAGCGCTCATGCGCGAGATCCTCGGAAGGCGACGCAGGCTCCGGCTCCGGCGCAAGGCAAGGCCCGCTCAGCTCGACGCGGCCCTGACCTGCGCCACTGCATGGCAGTGGCCCGTGCTCCCCGGAGTGGGACTGGACGCAGCCGGTGGCCGCGGTGACCGTGACCGTGGCTGTGCCTGCCCCGATCCCGAGTGCGCCGTACCCGGCGCACACCCCTTCGACCCCGGTCTCCTCGCGGCGACCACCGACGAGCGCATGGTGCGCTGGTGGTGGAACAACCGGCCGACCGCGCCGATCGTGCTGGCCACCGGTGGCCGCGCCCCGTGCGCTCTGAGCCTGCCGGCCGTGGCCGGTGTCCGGGCGCTGGCCGAGCTCGACCGCATGGACATGCGGCTGGGCCCGGTGGTGGCGACACCGACGCGGTGGTCGCTGCTCGTCGCCCCGTACACCCTCGAGCGGCTGGGTGAGCTGTTGCACGCCAAGGACTGGGTCCCCAGTTCGCTGCGCTTCCACGGCGAGGGCGGCTATCTCGTCCTTCCCCCGTCGGGGGTGGGTGCGGGACAGGTGCGCTGGGAGCGGGCTCCGCTGCCCGGCTCGGCGACGCCCTGGCTGCCGGACGTCGAAGCCGTCCTGGACGCACTGGTCGAAGCGAGCACCAGCGCTCCCGGCGGCGGCAGTCGGCTCGCTTACTGACGGGCGCGGCTGCCGAGGCCGGTGTACGAGCGGTTCGGTGGACGGCCCGGGGCGGACCGGCTCACTCCTTCGGGTGTGAGCCGGTCCGGGTTCTGCGGTGTGCGGGCGTGGTCCACCCGGGTACCTCCATGACGCCGATATCTTCGGCGCAGCGTCAGGAATTCCTGTCGGCCGACAGGTGGGACCACCATGAATCTCGGCATGATCGTTATGGCGTCCGCATGATCGTTATGGCGGTTGTGGTGGTGTCCGCCGTCGTGCTTCCGCTCGTCGCTTCCGCCGAACCCGCGGAAAGTCCCGACTCCGTACTCGGCCATGCAAAGTCTGCCTATGCAAAGTCTGACCCTGACTATTCAGCGGAATTGCCCGGTCTGACGGCCTGGTAGCAGAAAAGGTGTCCTGACCTGCGAGGATGCGACTGTCGAGGAAGCATCGGT